>CAYWNX010000013.1:0-19128 GCA_964459735.1 uncultured Dechloromonas sp.
GCTCCCGTCACCACCAATGACGTGCGGGTGTCCTGGGAATACGCCAAGCAGAAAGCCCTCGGTGGCGGCCGCGACCGTGCCCGAATACACCGTGTCGTCCCCCATGTTGGCGCCGTGATTGACACCGGAGACAACCATGTCGGGAAGGTGGTCGAGCATCCCGGTGACCGCGAGATGGACGCAGTCGGTGGGGGTGCCATTGACGTGATAGAAGCCGTTGGAGGTCTGGCGAAGCGAGAGCGGACGGTCGAGCGTCAGCGAGTTGCTCGCGCCGCTGCGGTCGCGCTCGGGAGCGACCACCGTCACCTGGCCGATCGTGCCGAGCGCCTCGGCGAGCGCCGCGATGCCGGGGGCGAAGTAACCGTCGTCGTTGCTGACCAGGATGCGCATCTTGATTCCGTGCGGGTGGCTGCGAGGGATTGCAAGGGCCTGCAAGGGGCGCCGCGAACCGGCGGGAGCGGAGATATTAGCATGGCGTACCAGGCGGCACGCCTGGCGAACGGCACAAACAAAAAAACCGGCCTGGGCCGGTTAGTTTGATTGGTCGGGGCGGCGGGATTCGAACTCGCGACCCCTTGCACCCCATGCAAGTGCGCTACCAGGCTGCGCTACGCCCCGACAAGCCAAAGATTATACCCGAAAAGACCAAAAATCATAAGCGCAACATGTCGATAATGGACTGAAACTCATCGCGTAGCCTGCCAGTTGTCTTCACCACATCCTGCTTAGTACCTAGAACTGGCTCGGCAGCAGCGCCCTCGTCAAGACGATTGCGTGCCCCACTGATCGTAAAACCCTGGCTGTATAAAAGCTCTCGAATACGTCGAACCAGCAAAACCTCATGATGCTGGTAATACCGGCGATTCCCGCGCCGCTTGACTGGCTTGAGTTGATTGAACTCCTGTTCCCAATAACGAAGAACATGCGGCTTGACGCCACAAAGCTCGCTGACCTCACCGATGGTAAAGTAGCGTTTGGCAGGAATCGGCGGTAGTTCTTCGCCGGAAGTTGTCTTAGGCCGTTGTTCCATCGAAAGCGAGCTCAACATCAGACTTCAGTTTTTGGCTGGCATGAAAAGTAACCACGCGACGGGCAGTAATCGGAATTTCCTGACCTGTTTTTGGGTTACGTCCGGGACGTTGTGGCTTGTCACGCAATTGAAAGTTACCAAAACCAGAGAGCTTTACCCCGTCACTGGTTTCCAGCGAATTTCGAATCTCTTCGAAAAATGCTTCAACCATATCTTTAGCCTCGCGCTTGTTGAGACCAACTCTTTCGAACAACAGGTCGGCGAGTTCGGCTTTGGTAAGCGTCATCGTTGTTTTTTCCATCATGCACGCAATTGAGCACCGAATGCCCGCTCCAGACAAGACACCAGTTGCTGCATGGCAGCGTCAACTTCCGAATCTAGCAAAGTGCGTTGAGTATCTTGCATAACTATCCGTAAAGCAAGGCTTTTCTTGTTTTCAGGGACCCCTTTGCCGGCATAAACATCGAACAATTGGACATCATTGACCAGAGCCGGTAACTGCCCTTTCAAGCCATCCAGAATCTCCTGGAGCGCAATGCCTTGGTCGACGACAACGGCAAGGTCGCGAATCACTACCGGAAACTTCGACACTTCGATATATGACGGAACGCTCGCCGCCTTGACCGCATCAAAATCGAGCTCGAAGACTACTGGCGCAAGCGGTAAATCGTATTTTTGAACCGATTCCGGGTGTAGCTCGCCAACGCAGCCAATCTCACGATCATCAAGCAGCACCCTTGCCGCACGACCTGGGTGGAGGGCTGGATGCAGCAGCTTTTCAAAGCGGAGTTTTGCTGGCGCAAGCAAGGCTTCAAGATCACCTTTCACATCGAAAAAGTCGACCTTGCGACCGCCATCGCTCCAACCTTCCGGCAACGCGCTGCCATAAGCCAATCCGGCCAGTTTCCTCGGCTGATGGAAACCTTCAACTGGCCAACCCTTCGCATCACGATGGAACGTGCGACCAGCTTCGAACAAACGAACACGACCCTGCTTGCGATTAAGGTTGGTACGCAGGTTCGAAATAAGCCCACCAAACAGGGTCGACCGCATCACTGCCATCTGGCTGGCAATCGGATTAGCCAAACGAATCAAATCGGCATTGGCCGCGAAATCGGCCTCCCAGGCTTCTTCAACAAAAGCAAAATTGATCACTTCCTGATAGCCGCGATCGACAAGCAACTGCCGGAGATGTGCCTGCGGACGCTGCGCCTCCGGTTGCACCAGCATGGAAAGCGGGCCACGCGGCGCTGGTGAGGGAATGTTATCGTAGCCATAGAGGCGGGCGATTTCTTCGATCAGATCTTCTTCAATCTCAATATCGAAACGCCACGTCGGCGGCTGAATCAAAAAATCATCGCCATCACGGGTGAACGACAGGCCGAGCCCAGAGAAAAGCTTGGCGATCTGCTCGGCTGTAATAGCCATACCGAGCACCTTGGCGGCGCGGTCTGTACGCAGACGAACCGGTTTGCGGGTCGGCATTTCTGCACTGGCTTCGACAACGGGTCCGGTAGCACCGCCACAGATATCGAGAATCAGGCGGGTAGTGCGCTCAATGGCGCGACGAGCACCGCCAAAATCGACTCCACGCTCAAAACGGTGCGAGGCATCGGAACTAAAACCGTATCGACGGGCACGGCCAGCAATTGCCTTTGGCGCGAAGAATGCCGACTCAAGCAAAAGCTCGGTGGTTTCGAGCGTAACGCTGCTCTCTTCACCGCCCATGATGCCGGCCATGGCCAGCACTTTGACGTCGTCGGCAATGACCAGAATATCGCCATCAATATTGATCGTCTGTTCGTTGAGCAGCAGCAGTTTTTCGCCAGGCCGTGCCATGCGGGCATGCACCGCGCCACTGAGCTTGGCATTGTCGAAAGCATGCAGCGGCTGACCAAGTTCAAGCATCACATAATTGGTGACATCGACCAGCGCAGAAATGGCCCGGATACCGCTGCGCTCCAGGCGACGCTTCATCCATTCCGGCGTGGGCGCCTTGGCATCGACCCCCTGGATGACACGGCTGCAATAGAGCGGGCAGGCGGCCGGGGCATCGAGAATAACTTGGCGCTGATCAGCGATAGTTGCGGCAACTTCCGGCACATCGACAAACTTGACCTGCGCATCGGCAATCGCCCCTACTTCACGGGCCACACCGGTCAACGACAGGCAGTCGGCGCGATTTGGCGTCAGCTTCAGGGTGAAGAGATTGTCGTCGAGATCGAGATACTGACGAATCGACTGCCCAGCCGGCGCATCAACCGGCAGGATCAGCAACCCGGAAGCCTCTTCGGCAATACCGAGTTCCTTGGCGGAACAAAGCATGCCGGACGATTCTATGCCACGCACCTTGGCGATCTTGATGACGAAATCGCCGGGTAGTCTGGCGCCGGGCAAAGCGCAGGGAACCCGCAGACCAACGGCAACGTTCGGTGCGCCACAAACAATAATTGTCGGCTCGTCACGACCGGTATCGACCTTGCAAACATTCAGCCGGTCGGCATCCGGATGCTTGGTCACTTCCAGTACATGGGCCACAACGACATCGTTGAATTGCGGAGTGACCGGGTCCAGTTCCTCAACTTCGAGGCCAGCCATGGTCAGCAGATGGGAAAGCTCCTCGCTAGACAACTTTGGGGCAACGAGGGTACGCAGCCATGATTCGGAGAATTTCATACAAATTGCCTCAAGAAACGGAGGTCGCCTTCGAAGAAAAGGCGCAAATCGTTTACGCCGTAGCGCAGCATCGTCAAACGGTCCGGACCAAAACCGAAAGCAAAACCGGTGTACTTTTCTGGATCGATACCGGCGATGCGTAGAACATCGGGGTGCACCATGCCGCAACCGGCGATTTCCAGCCAGCGACCTTCGAGCGGGCCGGTCATGAAGGCGACGTCGATTTCAGCGGAGGGCTCGGTAAACGGGAAAAAGGAGGGACGGAAGCGGACCTTCAGATCATCGCTCTCGAAGAAGCTGCGCAGGAAGTCGGCAATAACGCCCTTCAAGTCGGCAAAGGAAACGCCCTCACCCACCCACAGACCTTCAACCTGATGGAACATCGGCGAATGGGTTGCATCGGAGTCAACGCGGTAAACACGGCCCGGCGCAATAATGCGAATTTCGGGCATTTTTTCCAGTTGACCGTAGCGGGCCACATGCGCCTGCATGTAACGCGCCTGGATCGGGCTGGTATGGGTGCGCAGCAGAACTCCATCAGCAACCTTGCCGTCGCTGCCCTGCAAATAAAACGTATCGTGCATCGAACGTGCCGGATGATCTTCCGGAGTGTTCAATGCCGTGAAATTGTGGAAATCAGTTTCGATTTCGGGGCCGTCGGCAACTTCAAAGCCAATTGAACGAAACAATGACTCAATGCGCTCCAGCGTCCGCGTCACCGGATGCAAACCACCGCGCGCTTCAGCGCGACCGGGCAGTGTCACATCCAGAGCCTCTTCAGCCAGACGGGCTTCGAGCGCCGCCTTGCGGATCGCGTCGCGGCGCGCATTCAGCGCAGTCTCGACAGCTTCCTTGGCACGATTAATCGCCGCACCGGCAGTTTTTTTCTCCTCCGGAGGCAGCTTACCCAAACCTTTGAGGAGTTCGGTGATCTGACCGCTCTTGCCAAGGAAACGGGCTTTGACCTGTTCCAGTGCATCCGGGTCAGAAATTGCAGCAAAAGCGGACTGGGCTTCGCTAACGATTTGATCAAGATTATCCATAGACTTCCACCAACAGAACCACCAATAAAAAAGGAGGCTTGCGCCTCCTTTTTTTAATTACGCTTTCGCTCAGGCGCCGAGCTGTGCCTTGGCCTGATTGGCCAGAGCAGCAAATGCCGGCTGATCGAAGACAGCCAGATCGGCCAGAACCTTGCGGTCGACTTCAATATTGGCCTTCTTCAGACCGTTCATGAAGGTGCTGTACTTCATGCCCAGCTCACGCGCTGCAGCATTGATACGGGCAATCCACAGAGCACGGAACTGACGCTTCCGCTGACGACGGTCGCGGTACTGGTATTGACCAGCCTTCATCACCGCCTGTTTGGCGATGCGGTATACGTTCTTGCGACGACCGCGGTAACCCTTGGCCTGAACGAGAATCTTCTTGTGACGCGCGCGCGCCGTTACACCACGTTTAACTCTAGGCATCTTCTATCTCCTTATGCGTAGGGCATCATGGCGCGGACGGATGCTACGTCGCGCTCGTTAACAGCAGCTGAACCGCGCAAATGACGTTTCACTTTGGTCGTCTTCTTGGTCAGGATGTGACGCTTGAAGGCTTGACCACGCTTGATGCTGCCACCAGCGCGGACCTTGAAGCGCTTCTTGGCGCTACTCTTGGTCTTCATTTTGGGCATTTTCTGCTCCTTAATGACATGCCGTCAGGTGGTTCCCGGCGGGAACACTTCCATTACCCGAAAGCACTTATGGGTACTACGTGTTACGGCTTCTTTTTGGCTGGCGCGATGATCATGATCATCTGGCGACCTTCCATTTTCGGCATCTGCTCGACTTGGCCAACGGCCTCAAGGTCAGCCTTGATACGTTCCAACTGACGCATACCGAATTCCTGATGCGCCATTTCGCGACCCCGGAAGCGCAGGGTCACTTTGACCTTGTCTTCTTCTTCCAGGAAGCGCGTCATGTTTCTAAGCTTGATCTGGTAATCGTTTTCGTCGGTACCCGGGCGCAGTTTGATTTCCTTGACCTGCACCTGCTTCTGCTTCAACTTGGCTTCGTGCGCGCGTTTCTGTTCCTGATACTTGAACTTGCCGTAATCCATGACACGGCAAACAGGTGGCTTGGCCAGCGGTGCGATCTCAACGAGATCAACCCCTGCTTCTTCTGCCAATTGCAGTGCAGCGCGAATGCTCATCACACCCAGCTGCTCACCTTCGACACCCTGGAGACGAATCTCCGGCACGGTAATTTCTTCGTTGAGGCGATGCGCCTTGTTCTGAGCTATGGTAAAACCCCCGAAAACATCAATAATTAAGCCGTGCCACTTCGCGACGCAACTTCATTTTGAAGTCGCTTGATCAGATCATCCACGGACATTTGTCCGAGATCCTGACCACCGCGAGTACGCACGGCCACCAGTCCGTCTGCTTTTTCTTTATCACCCACAACAAGCTGATAAGGCAGTCGATTCAAGCTATGTTCGCGGATTTTATAGGTAATTTTCTCGTTGCGCAAATCCGCCTCGGCCCGAAAGCCCGCCTGATGTAGCTTTTGCGCCAGCTCAGCTGCATAATCAGCCTGCTTTTCGGAGATATTCAGCACCACCGCCTGTACCGGGGCCAACCACAAAGGCAGCGCCCCCGAGAAATTCTCGATCAGGATGCCGATAAAGCGCTCCAACGAACCAAGAATGGCCCGGTGCAGCATCACCGGCACTTTGCGCTCATCGTTAGCCGCCACATATTCGGCGCCCAGACGCCCTGGCATCGAGAAATCTACCTGCATCGTCCCGCACTGCCAGGAGCGCCCAATGGCGTCCTTGATGTGAAATTCAATTTTCGGACCGTAGAAGGCACCCTCACCCGGCAACTCGGTCCACTCCAAACCAGAAGCACGCAATCCGGCACGCAGCGCCTCTTCCGCCTTATCCCAAACCTCGTCTGAACCAACCCGACTTTCTGGACGCAACGCCAGCTTGACCGCTACATCGTTGAAGCCAAAATCGGCATAGACTTTCTGAACCAGCGCATTGAAGGCAGTCACTTCGGCCTCAATTTGATCTTCGGTGCAGAAAATATGGCCATCATCCTGAACAAAACCACGGACGCGCATCAAACCGTGCAGTGCGCCGGCTGGCTCATTACGATGACAGGAACCAAATTCACCGTAACGCAGCGGCAATTCACGATAGGAACGCAGGTCTGCATTAAAGACCTGAACGTGCCCAGGACAATTCATCGGCTTAACCGCGTAGTCGCGATTTTCCGACGACGTCGTGAACATATTGTCTTTGTAGTGCTCCCAGTGGCCTGATTTCTCCCAGAGTGTTTTATCGAGAATTTGCGGGCAACGAACCTCCTGATATCCGTTGTTGCGATAAACAGCCCGCATGTACTGCTCGATTTCCTGCCAAATGGCCCAACCCTTCGGATGCCAGAAAACCAGTCCCGGCGCCTCATCCTGCATATGAAAAAGATCAAATTGCTTGCCGAGACGACGATGATCGCGCTTCTCGGCCTCTTCCAGCATATGCAAATAGGCCTCGAGGTCTTCTTTCTTGGCCCAGGCTGTACCGTAGATACGCTGCAACTGCTCATTGCGATGATCGCCACGCCAGTAGGCACCGGCCAATTTCATCAACTTGAAGACTTTCAACTTACCTGTCGTCGGGACATGCGGGCCACGACAAAGATCGACGAAGTCCCCCTCACGATAAAGTGAAACCTGTTCACCCGCCGGAATGGCACCGATCAGCTCTGCCTTGTACTTCTCGCCCTTAGCAAGGAAGAACTCGACAGCCTCGTCGCGCCCAAAAACTTCGCGGCTGACCGGAATGTCTTTCTTGGCCAGTTCGGCCATACGCTTTTCGATGGCCACCAAGTCTTCCGGTGTAAAGGGGCGCTTGTAGGCAAAATCGTAAAAGAATCCGTTTTCAATGACTGGACCAATCGTCACCTGCGCATCAGGGAACAACTCTTTTACCGCATAGGCCAGCAGGTGTGCGGTCGAGTGACGGATGATCTCCAGGCCCTCGGCATCCTTGTCTGTAATAATTGCCAGATCAACATTTTCTTGAATACAAAAAGATGTATCGACTAGGCTACCGTTAACCTTACCCGCCAGCGCAGCGCGGGCCAGGCCAGCACCAATGCTCGCAGCTACCTCGGCAATCGTAACGGGGCGCTCGAAAGAGCGAATGGAACCATCAGGCAGTTTGATATCAGGCATGGCGGATCTCGGGGCAAAAAAAAAGTGCGGGCAAGAGCCGCACTTTTTTGGTCAAACGAAAGCTGACTCGATTTAGGGTTTCTGAACAGCAGAGCAAGTTCGGAAAATCATCAAATTAGCAACCGTCATGAATTTTGGTAGGCGGTATTGGAATCGAACCAACGACCTCCACGATGTCAACGTGGCGCTCTAACCAACTGAGCTAACCGCCTAAGGAAGGTCCGCATTATAGACCACGCAGAACCGTTGTCAATAGATACTTCAAGAATTTTGAAACACTTCTCTGTTGTTACGACTAATCCGCATTCTGTTCACCGTGATAGAATTTGCGGCTTTATTTTTCGGCTCTGTAGGCACAAGGAATTCTCATGGAAGCAACTACTGCACAAGCTAACGAACTCGAACGTCGTGTCGACCTCTCCATTGCCATCGGTGATGTCGAGAAGGAAATGGAACAGCGCCTGAAGCGCATGGGAAAAAACATGAAGATGTCCGGTTTTCGTCCGGGCAAGGTGCCTTTTAGTATCGTCAAGCAGCAGTACGGCAATCAGGCGCGCCATGAAGTCCTTTCGGAAGAACTCGACCGCGTCTTCGGTGAAACAGTTACCGCACAGAAAATGCGTGTTGCCGGCTATCCGCGTATTGAGCCGAAAGTTACAGACAGCACCACCCACCTCGAATTCTCCGCAATTTTTGAGGTGTACCCGGAAATCACTCTCGGCGACACGTCGACCGCAGAAATTGAGCGCCCGGTCCTCGAAGTCAGCGATGCTGAAATCGACAAGACGCTGGACATCCTGCGCAAACAACGCGTCTCCTATGAAGATACCAACCGCACCGCTGCTATCGAAGATCGCGTTGTGATCGACTTCTTGGGCAAGAAGGATGGCGAACCCTTCCAGGGAGGCCAAGCCACCGACTACCCCTTCGTCCTCGGTCAGGGCATGATGTTGCCGGACTTTGAAAAAGCTGTTGAAGGCGCCAAGGCCGGCGAAACCAAAACTTTTGACCTCGCCTTCCCGGCCGATTACCACGCCAAGGATCTGGCTGGCCAGACCGTTCAGTTTGAAATCACCGTCAAACAAGTTCAGGCACCGAAGTTACCCGATATCGATGCCGAATTCGCCATCGGCATGGGCATCGCTGACGGCGACATCGCCAAGATGCGCGCTGAAATTGAAGCCAACTTGAAGCGCGAAGTTAAACGTCGGATTGAGTCAAAGCTCAAAGATCAGGTAATGGAAGCCCTGATTAAAGCCAATCCGATTTCCGTGCCGACCTCGCTTGTCGATATGGAAATTCAGCGCCTGATGCAGGCTGCTCGCCAGGACATGGAGCAGCGCGGCATGATGAATAAGGATTTCCCGATTCAACCCGAGTGGTTTGCTGACCAGGCGAAGCGCCGCGTCACACTGGGCCTGATTCTTGCTGAGCTAGTCAAGACTGAAAAGCTGCAGGCTACGCCGGAACAGGTTCGTGCAATGGTCGAAGAAACTGCCCAAAGCTACGAACAGCCGGAAGAAATCATTCGCTGGTATTACGCTCAACCGCAGCGCCTTGGCGAAGTCGAAGGCGTGGCAATTGAAAGCAATGTCGTCGAGTGGGTATTAGGCAAGGCCAAGGTAACCGAAAAAGCTGCAGCTTTTGACGAACTTATGGGTCAAAAGCAGTAGCCGGGATATTGTCGCAAAAGCGACAATCGTCTTGAATGTAATCAATATCTGCAACAAACCAGGGCTGACATGAATATCGACAACGCAAACAACTGGGATCCTCAGGCACTAGGCATGGTCCCGATGGTGATCGAACAGAGTGGACGCGGTGAACGTGCGTTTGACATCTATTCCCGCCTGTTGAAGGAGCGTGTGATTTTCCTTGTCGGCCCTGTCAACGACGTGACGGCCAACCTGGTCGTCGCCCAGTTGCTATTCCTTGAAGCGGACAATCCGGACAAGGATATTTATTTCTACATTAATTCACCGGGCGGCTCGGTAACAGCAGGCATGTCAATCTACGACACCATGCAGTTCATCAAACCGGACGTGTCCACGCTGTGTATCGGCCAAGCTGCCTCAATGGGCGCTTTTTTGCTCAACGCCGGGGCGAAAGGCAAGCGTTTCGCCTTACCCAATTCCCGCGTGATGATTCACCAACCGTTGGGCGGTTTCCAGGGCCAGGCCTCCGATATAGCCATCCACGCCAAGGAAATTCTGTCGATTCGTGATCGCTTGAACCGGATCATGGCTGAACATAGCGGCCAACCGCTGGAGCGCATCGAGAAAGATACCGACCGCGACAATTTCCTTTCGGCAACCGAAGCAGCAGAATACGGCTTGATCGACAAAGTATTGACCCGCCGCGACGCGGCTTAACCGGGGAGCTATAGATGTCTAAAAGCGGCCAGGAAAAATTACTCTACTGTTCCTTCTGCGGCAAAAGCCAGCACGAAGTTAAAAAACTTATCGCCGGACCGTCGGTGTTCATTTGTGATGAGTGTATCGCGCTCTGCAACGACATCATCCACGACGAGTTGCCGGAAGAAACAGCCAAGGCAGGTCGTTCAGATTTGCCGACACCGCGTGAAATCTGTTCGATTCTCGATGAGTACGTAATCGGCCAGGTCGTCGCCAAGCGCATTCTCGCTGTTGCGGTTTACAACCACTACAAGCGCCTGCGCCATACCGCCAAGAACACCGGGGATGTCGAGCTGGCAAAAAGTAACATTCTGCTCGTCGGGCCAACCGGTTCCGGCAAGACCCTGCTCGCCCAAACACTGGCGCGCCTGCTCAATGTACCATTTGTGATGGCCGATGCCACCACCTTGACTGAAGCCGGTTACGTCGGTGAAGACGTTGAGAATATCATCCAGAAACTACTGCAAAAGTGCGATTACGATATTGAAAAAGCGCAACAGGGTATTGTTTATATCGACGAAATCGACAAAATCTCACGCAAGTCAGATAACCCTTCGATTACGCGCGACGTTTCTGGTGAAGGCGTGCAGCAAGCACTGCTCAAACTGATCGAAGGCACCGTCGCCTCGATTCCGCCGCAAGGTGGCCGCAAGCACCCGAACCAGGATTTTCTGCAGGTCGATACCACGAATATCCTGTTCATCTGTGGCGGTGCCTTTGCCGGCTTGGAAAAAATCATTCAGAACCGCTCTGAAAAGGGCGGTATCGGCTTCGGCGCCGAGGTCAAGAGCAAGGAAGACAAGAAGGCGATCGGGCAGATTCTGCTTGATGCCGAGCCGGAGGATCTCATTAAATTTGGCCTCATCCCTGAACTGATTGGTCGCTTGCCGGTGGTTGCCACATTGCAGGAGCTGGAAGAACCCGCCCTGATCCAGATTTTGACCGAACCCAAGAATGCCCTGATCAAGCAATATCAGAAGCTGTTCAGCATGGAAGACATCGAACTGGAAATTCGCCCTGGAGCACTTTCGGCGATTGCCAAAAAAGCACTGACCCGTAAAACCGGAGCGCGCGGACTGCGCTCCATTCTGGAACACGCCCTGCTCGACACAATGTACGAACTCCCCGGCATGGAGAATGTCTCAAAAGTGGTGATCGACGAAAACATGATCAACAGTGACACTCCGCCGTTACTCATTTACGCCGATCAGCCAAAGGTTTCCGGCTCTAACTGAGTCGAGACTTGAATTGCGGTTTCCCGCCCCAAGTTAGGGGCCATATACCTATTTCAAAGGCATCGTAATGTCGAACCCCAACTCGCTCCCGGAAACCGTCGAACTGCCGCTGCTGCCACTGCGCGACGTCGTTGTTTTTCCGCACATGGTCATCCCGCTATTCGTGGGCCGGCCAAAGTCCATCAAAGCGCTCGAAATGGCGATGGAGGGTGGAAAGAACATTCTGCTCGTGGCTCAGAAATCAGCCGCCAAGGATGAACCGGAACCGGAGGATCTTTACCGCATCGGCTGCATGGCAAACATCTTGCAAATGCTCAAATTGCCTGACGGTACCGTTAAAGTGTTGGTTGAAGGCACCCAGCGTGCGCACGTCGAAGCCATTGAAGTGCAATCCTCGGTCTTTATGGCAACTGCCACGCCGCTGCCACAACCGGGCGCCGAAGATCACGAGATCGAGGCCATGCGCCGCGCCGTAGTTGCCCAGTTTGACCAGTTCGTCAAACTGAACAAAAAAATTCCGCCTGAGGTTCTCTCCTCGATCGCCGGTATCGAAGATGCTGGTCGTCTCGCCGACACAATCGCAGCCCACCTGCCGCTCAAACTTGAGCAAAAGCAGGAAGTGCTGGAGATGGAAAATATCCGTGATCGGATTGACCGCCTGCTTTCGCAACTGGAATCGGAAATCGACATTCTTCAGGTCGAAAAGCGCATCCGTGGTCGCGTCAAGCGCCAGATGGAAAAGAGCCAGCGCGAGTACTATCTGAACGAGCAAGTCAAGGCCATCCAGAAGGAACTCGGCGAAGGCGAAGAAGGTGCCGACCTCGATGAACTGGACAAGAAGATCAAGGCTGCCGGCATGAGCAAGGAGGGTTTGGCCAAAGCCCAGAGCGAGTTGAAAAAATTACGCTTGATGTCGCCGATGTCAGCCGAAGCCACAGTCGTTCGAAATTTCATCGAAACACTGGTCGGCCTGCCTTGGCGCAAGAAAACCCGAATCAGCAAGGATCTGCGCGAAGCCAGCAAAGTCCTTGATGCGGACCACTTCGGCCTCGACAAAGTCAAGGAACGCATTCTTGAATATCTCGCGGTGCAGCAACGCGTCGATAAGGTAAAGGCGCCGATTCTCTGTCTGGTTGGCCCTCCAGGTGTCGGCAAGACTTCGCTCGGCCAGTCCATCGCCAAGGCAACCAACCGCAAGTTCGTACGCATGGCGCTGGGTGGCGTCCGTGACGAAGCCGAGATTCGCGGTCACCGCCGCACCTACATCGGCTCGATGCCGGGAAAGATTTTGCAAAGCCTGACCAAATCCGGTGTGCGTAACCCTCTCTTCCTGCTCGATGAAGTGGACAAACTGGGGCAGGACTTCCGTGGCGATCCGTCATCGGCTCTGCTCGAGGTGCTCGATCCGGAACAGAACAACACCTTCCAGGATCACTATGTGGAGGTCGATTTCGACCTCTCCGATGTGATGTTCGTGGCAACAGCCAATACGATGAATATTCCGGCACCGCTGCTTGACCGGATGGAAGTCATTCGTTTGTCTGGCTACACGGAAGATGAAAAGATCAATATCGCCATGCGTTATCTGCTCACCAAGCAGATGAAAAACAATGGTGTGAAAACGACTGAATTGACTGTAGCCGACAGTGCGATTCGCGACATTGTTCGCTATTACACCCGTGAAGCCGGTGTTCGGGCGCTTGAGCGTGAAATTTCCAAGATTTGCCGCAAGGTAGTCAAGACATTGCTGCTCAAAAAGCGCGATGGCAAGATGCTGGTCAACGCCAAAAACCTTGATAAATTCCTTGGCGTACGTCGTTACACCTTTGGCATGGCTGAAAAGGAAAATCAGGTCGGCCAGGTTACCGGTCTGGCATGGACGGAAGTCGGCGGCGAACTGCTAACGATTGAATGCGCCAACATGCCGGGCAAGGGCAACATTCTGCGCACCGGCTCGCTTGGTGATGTCATGAAGGAATCAGTCGAAGCCGCCCGCTCGGTCGTACGTGCCCGGGCTCGACGCCTGGGTATCAAGGATGAGGCTTTCGAGAAGACCGATATCCACATTCACGTTCCAGAGGGTGCCACACCCAAAGACGGTCCATCAGCCGGTATTGCGATGACCACCGCTCTGGTTTCCTCTTACACCGGCATCCCGGTTCGTTGTGATGTCTGCATGACCGGTGAAATTACGCTGCGCGGTGAGGTCCTGGCTATTGGCGGCTTGAAGGAAAAACTGCTGGCAGCTGTACGTGGTGGCTTGAAGACGGCGCTGATCCCGGAAGAGAACATCAAGGACATCACCGAGATGCCTGACAACATCAAAAACAAGATCGAAATTGTGCCGGTAAAATGGATCGATCAGGTCTTGGCTCGTGCTCTGGAACGTATGCCTGAGGCTATTCCGGAGCTGCCGAGTGAGGATTCGACGGTTAAGGCCGCAGCTGAGGCCGCCTCGACGGCTACGCTGCTTACTCATTGATTTTCAAGGGAAGGATGCCGACGTACTAGCGCCAGCATCCTTTCCGAGAGTAGCGGCCCTGGCGCTTCCTCGAAAATCCGCTTGACACAAGGATTTCGGGAGAGCTATAAATCCGTCCTTACAAAATTTTGCTGCTTAAATTCATCCATTAGGGGACTCGTATGAACAAGACTGAACTGATCGATCAAATCGCTGCTTCTGCTGACATTTCCAAGGCTGCTGCAGGTCGTGCGCTGGACGCAACCGTCGAAGCTGTCAAGGATGCCCTGAAAGCCGGTGATAGCGTCAGCTTGATCGGTTTCGGTACTTTTTACGTCGGCGAGCGCGCTGCTCGCACCGGTCGTAATCCACGCACAGGCAAAACCCTTGAGATCAAAGCCGCCAAGTCGCCGAAATTCCGCCCGGGTAAGGGCTTGAAAGACGCGCTAAACTAAAAATTAGCAAGGTGTGTATCTCAACAGGTAACACCGCTGATCTTATAGGCGGGATACCTGGGTTCGATTTCCCTAGCCCCAAAAAGTAGTTTGAAAATCAAAAACCCCGCTCCGTTAGCGGGGTTTTTGTTGGAAAAGACCCTCACGATGACCTCCGCAGCAAACAGCGATGATCAGGACAAGAAAGGCGATGCACTAAAGGCACAGCGCTTTCAAATGCTCGAGGACATCGCCAAGGAACTCTCGGGAGAGGTGGTCTTCCCGACCTACTTCGACGCAGTCTTGCGCTTGCGCAAGGTGCTGCAAGACGCCAACCAAAGTATTGGCGGGATTGCTGCAGCGGTTTCCCTGGAACCGCTGATCAGCGCCAAGTTGCTTCACCTAGCCAATTCAGTCGCCTTCAATCCGGAAGGTCGTGAAGTCGTTGATCTGAAATCGGCAATCGCCCGCCTTGGCGTCAATTCTGTACGCACAGCGGCGATGTCTATCGTGATGAGCCAGCTCATGCGTGCCAAGGGGATGGCCAATTTTGCCGACCTGACCCATTCGTTGTGGGATCATTCGATCAAGACTGCCGCTGCCGCTCGCATCATCGCCAAAAGCATGACTCGTCTGAATCCTGACGAAGCCATGCTGGCGGGCCTGATTCACGACCTCGGCGCGTTTTACATGCTCTACCGTGCCACGCAATATGAAGAGCTCAGGCATCGCCCGGATAGCGTCAGATACCTGATCATCCAATGGCACGAAAGTATTGGCGTTTCCCTGCTTAACGCCATCGGCATTCCCGAGGAAATTGTTGAGGCCACAGTCGAGCATGATCAAGTTCGCCCTACGCCATCGCCGATCCGCAGTTTTTCCGAAGTTATTTATGTTGCCAACATGCTGGTTGGTGGGCACTTTGAATGGCTGATGCTGGGGCAGCCCGACATGCCGGCTGACTTGACCCTACTGAATGAAAAATACGATTATCTGATGCCGGAAATCGATGCGCTGGTTATTGAAATGCGGGCCAGCTTCAACTGAAAAAACAGACTTGCCTTTTAGCCTTTACGACCATGATTGGTCTTCACCTGGGTTGATGCCAGGATGCCACGCAGAATATTGATTTCATCCTGCTCCAGCCGGGCCCGGCCGAACAATCGACGTAGTTTTGGCATCAGCCGCCCGGGCTGCGCCGGGTTGAAAAACCCCGTTGCAGTCATTACCGACTCCAGATGACCCATCAGCCCCTCGACTTCATCTTGCGTTGCTGCAGGCGAAGTAAATGGCGTCACCCCTTGGGCTACCGCAGGTGGCTTTTCTGAAAAAGCGGCCATCCGGCATTCGTGGCAAAGCACCTGCACCGCCGAGCCAAGGTTGAGCGAACTGAATTCCGGATTGGTCGGAATCGTTACTGCCGCCTGACAATGCAGGATTTCTTCATTGCTCAGTCCAACTGTCTCGTTGCCAAAGACCAGCGCGACCTTGCCAGACTCCGCTTCAGCCAGGAGACGAGCGACTGTTTCGCGTGGCTGACCGATGACCGGCCCCAAATCCCTCTGGCGTGCCGACAGGGCGACGGCAAAGGTGCTACCGGCCAGTGCCTCAGCCAGCGACGCGGTAATTTTTGCCCTCTGCAGCAAGTCGACCGCACCGGTCGCCCGCGTATCGGCCTCTGGATCAGGAAACTGCTTGGGTGAGACGAGATAGAGACTGGACAACCCCATCGTCTTCATGGCCCTTGCCACGGCGCCAATATTGCCGGGATGACTAGGGCGACAGAGGACGACTCTGATGCGTGAAAGCAGGACTTCCGGGTTCATAGTGTAAAATTCGATCTTTAAAATATTATTCGGGCAGCTTCGGCGACCTGATAGCTCTTTAAGCCATGCATCCAGCTCTGAATATCGCCGTAAAGGCCGCGCGTCGCGCCGGCCAGATTATCAATCGCGCTTCAAACGACCTTGATTTGATTCAGGTTACGACCAAGCAGCCCAATGACTTTGTCACCGAAGTCGACAAAGCGGCCGAAGCCGTCATCATCGATACGCTACGAGACGCCTATCCCTCTTACAGCATTTTAGCAGAGGAGTCGGGTTCATCTGCCGGCAAAGGCGACAGTGACTCGGAGTTCCAGTGGATCATCGATCCGCTCGATGGCACCACCAACTTCATTCACGGCATGCCTCAATATGCAGTTTCCATTGCTTTGGCCAAGGCCGGCGTGATCGAACAGGCAGTTATTTTCGATCCCAACCGCAATGAACTGTTCACTGCCAGCAAGGGTGGTGGCGCCTTTCTCAATGAGCGGCGCATTCGCGTTTCCCGCCGCAACAAACTGCAGGATTCCTTGATCGGTACCGGCTTTCCCTATCGGATGTTCGATCATATCGACACCTATCTGGCCATCTTCAAGGAACTGGCGCAAAAGACGGCTGGCCAACGCCGCCCGGGCGCTGCCTCACTTGATCTGGCCTACGTTGCCTGTGGCCGTTTTGATGGCTTCTGGGAGTTTGGACTCTCCCCCTGGGACATGGCCGCCGGCGCTCTGCTGATTTCCGAAGCCGGTGGGCTGGTGAGCGACATGCGCGGTGAAGCGAACTATCTCGAAACCGGCAATCTGATCGCCGGCACACCCAAGGTTTTTGCACCCCTGCTCAACCTGATTCAGGACAAACTACCGGTTTCCATGCGCGGTTAAGAATCGCCAGCTCGATACCGAAAGCGCCGGCATGGCGCTTTTTTCGTTTGATGGGCGACGTAACACTGACTGCCAAGCCCCCGAACCGATCCGAGGAAAAGCAACGACCACCCGTTTTTAGTTGATCTGTATTGCCGTCGGCAGGCCGGCAGATTTGTATAATCGAACGCTTATGGCGGACCATTTCTCACTCGCGCAGCACCTGCAACACTCGGCAACCGAGCATCCGGGTGCCCCGGCCCTGATCAATAACGGTAGAACCTGGTCATTTGCCAATCTGCTGGCCGATAGTTACTCGCTGGCTGAACAAATTGGCACTAGCCTGCTGCCCTTGATCGAATTTGGTAACAGCCTCCATCTTGCCCGCCACGCCTATGCCTGCAGCCTTGAAAATCGGCCCTTTTGGCCGGTTGACCGTAGCAGAGCCTTAGCACTCCCCCGACATGCGCGGCCCGAGACTGCACTGATCATTTCAACCAGTGGCAGCGAAGGTCAGCCACGCTCTGTGCTGCTTGGCAAGACCCAACTCGACACTGCGGCTGCGGCTTCGAACAAGCATCTGCCCCTGGGTCGCGGCGACCTCTGGCTGAACTGCCTGCCGCTCTACCACATTGGCGGACAAGCCATTCTCTGGCGCTGCGCCCGCGCCGCCGCTGGCGTACTGCTGCAGGATGGTTTTAATGCCGAAGCTGTCGCCCACGCTCTCCACCACTACCCGGTCACCCATATTTCGCTGGTTCCGGCGATGCTGGCCCAACTTCTTGCGTCGAACGTAAAACCGCCGGCAAGTTTGCGCATAACGCTGATTGGCGGTGCCGCCTTGTCGCGTCCGCTCTACGACAAGGCGGTTGCTGCCGGATGGCCGCTCTACCCAAGCTACGGCATGAGCGAGACCGCGGCCCAACTGGCCAGCTTTGAGCCGGCCGATGGTCCGTGGCAGGAAGGACTGGTTGGCAAACCGATGCCCGGGCACGAAATCCGGATCGGCCAGGATGGGCGAATTGCCGTGCGTGGCCCGCAAGTCATGCTCGGCTACCTGAATGGTGGCGGTGTTGATGCCGAAGGCTGGCTGACCACTGGCGATCTCGGCAGCATTGACGCCAGTGGTCGCTTGACCGTGACCGGGCGCGCCGACGACATGCTGATCAGCGGCGGACGTAATGTCCATCCGCTGGAGGTTGAATCCTGCCTCGCGGCCTGTCCGGGAGTCAGCGACGTCGCAATCACCGGCCTGCCTGACCCCGTCTGGGGCGATCTGATTGTCGCGCTGATCGTCGGCACTGCCGAGCCAAGCGCCCTGCTCGCCCACGCCCGAGAACACTTGCCGGGCGCCGCCTTGCCACGAAAAACGCTCTTTTTTGAGCGTCTACCGCGGAATGCGGGCGGCAAGCTCGAACGTGCGGCACTGCGTCGCCTTGCAGCCGAGGCCGATACATGACCGTACAACTGCGGCTCGAACAACTACGCCACCAACTCGCCTCGCCCGACCTGCTACAACGCCTGGAAAGATTGGCTGGTGATGCGCCGGCTTCCGCGCCACTCAGCCTGCATCTGGAACTCGGCAAACTCGATACCGACTGGCTGCATCTGCTACCCGCGCATGGCAGCTTCTGGTACCGCGCCCGGCCGGCCGAACAAGAATTCCGTCTGGGCATTGGTCAGGCGTTGCATATCGCCAGTGCCGGGCGCAACCGCTTTGCCGCCCTCGACAGCGCCTTCAGCGGATTCTGCCAACAGTGGCGCAGTGAGGCTCAAGCGCTCGCCTTTGCCGGTTTTGCCTTCGACATCAGCAACAACACGCCGCTTCCCAATACCCTGCTGGCCATTCCGGCCATTCTGCTGGAAAACCTCGACGGCCGTTGTTCGGCGACACTCTCGACACCAGCCGGGCGCATCCGGCACGCAGCAGCGGACTGGCTGCACTATCTGAACACCCCACCGG
>CAYWNX010000014.1:0-5940 GCA_964459735.1 uncultured Dechloromonas sp.
GTCAACGGCAAAAACTGGCCAATTTCAGCAGCCGGCGCATCAGGCTCGCCCATGCCGATCTGTCGGGGTTTTCACTCTTCGAGGAAGCGCAATATCGCGGCGTGCTGGCCGCCGAGCGGGTCATGCAGACAGACGGCGTGCGCTTCCGCTCTTCACTTTGAACCGGCCATTGCCCGCATGACCGGCACCGGCTCAGGCCGGCAGTTCCGCCAGCGGCAGACACACGACAACGACCAGACCCGGCCCGGGAACGGCATCCTCAAGCGCAATCTCGCCACCGTGACCGAGCACAATCTCGCGGACGATGGAAAGCCCCAGCCCGCTGCCCGTGTAGTCGCTACCATCGAGCCGGAAAAAGCGCAGAAATACCTGCTCGCGAAACTCGGCGGGAATCCCCGGCCCGTTGTCGATCACCCGGACTCTCGCGGTCGCTGCCCTGTCCGCCGGCACATCCACCGCCACCGTGACCACGCCGTGGTCGGGGGTGTAACGCAGCGCGTTATCGACCAGATTGGCGATCATTTCCCGCAGCAGTACCGGGTGCCCGGAAACCATCACAGCCCCACCGGCGTCCTCGAAACCCAGATCGATCCCCTTGCGCCCGGCCAGCGGCAGCAATTCGACCACCATGTCGCGGGCGACGGCAGCCAGATCGACCGGCTGGCGGCTCAGCATCAGGCCGTTGATCGGCTCGGCCCGCGACAGCGACAGCAACTGATTGGTCAGCCGGATGGCGCTGCCCAGACTGTGATGCAGCGCCTCGATGGCGAGCCGCATCTCCGCCGTTTCCTGTTGCCGCAGCGCGTATTCGGCCTGGGTATTGAGTACGGCGAGCGGCGTCCGCAACTGGTGCGCGGCGTCGGTGATGAAGCGGCGGCGGGCTTCGACCATGGCGTTGATGCGCTCCATGTGCAGGTTGATCGCATCGACCAGCGGTTTGACTTCGTGCGGCACGCCGACCGCATCGACCGGTGTCAGGTCGTCGTCCGGACGCCCCCGGATTGCCGCGCCGAGGTTATCGATCGGCTGCACGGCGATCATCGTCGCAAACAGCGCAACGGCCAGCGCGACGACGACGAGCAGCGCCTTGCGCGCCACCTCGCGCAGGAACAGATGCCGCACAACCTCCTGCCGGGTGTTGGTCGTTTCGCCGATGACGACGATCACCGGTTTCGGGAATTCCTTGCGATAGAGCGGCTTGAGCATGGCCCCAAGGCGCAGTGACTGGCCTTTGTAGATGCCGTCATAGAACACCGGGACGTTCGGCTCGATGCGCTCCGGCAAGGGCAGCCCATCGTAACCGGTAATGGTCGCCTCGCCCGGCACGCCGACGCTGTAGAAAACCCGGTCGGAACTGCCGGCCTCGAAAAGCTCCAGCGCCGAATAGGGAATGTCGACCACGACCTCGCTCTCGGTGGCAAAGACCCGTTCGGCGATGCCCTTCACCGAAGCCGACAGCGAACGGTCATAAGCCTGATTGGCCGCGCCCAGCGCGTCGCTGTAGCTGAACCAGGCATCGACCGCGAGCAGTGCCGAAAGGACACCGAACAGCCAGATCGCCAGCCGGCGCTTGAGACCTTGCGCCTTCAAGCCGCCGCCTGATCGACGCCGCCGATCATGTAGCCAAGGCCGCGCACCGTGGTGATCTGCACGCCCGAGCCTTCCAGCTTCTTGCGCAGGCGATGGACGTAGATTTCGATCGCCTCGGCGCGGGCATCCCGCTCCATGCTGAAAATCTTCTCGAACAGCGCATCGCGCGCCACCGGCCGCCCGATGCGGGCGAGCAGCGCTTCCAGCACCGCCAGTTCACGCGGCGTCAGCGCCAGCGGCAGCCCGCGCAAAGTCGGCAAACGGCTGACCAAATCGAAAGCCAGCTCACCCAGCCGAACAACCGGATTCTGCCCGGCCGAACGGCGGAGCAAGGCCTTCAGTCGCGCCTCCAGCTCGGCCAGTTCGAAAGGTTTGGGCAGGTAGTCGTCGGCGCCCAGATTGAGGCCCTTGATCCGGTCATCCACCGTGCCGCGCGCGGTGAAGATCAGCACCGGCACCCGCGAGCCGCGAGCCCGCAGGTTGCGCAGCACATCCAGACCATCCTTGCCGGGCAGCGAAAGATCAAGCAGCACGCCGTCGTATTCGCCGGTCAGCAGGTGATGCTCGGCATGGTCGCCACGGTCGGTGGTATCGACCACATAGCCCGCCTGACGCAGGGATTTCGCTACCCACTCGCACAACTCGGGGTGGTCTTCAACCAGCAGAATTCGCATTCTTTGTCTCCTCGGCCGGCGCTTGGGCGGGGAAATTTCCCGCTGGCCAGACTCATTGCCAGCGATTGTTCCGCTTCAAGTCAGCGAAAGCAAATCGAAAGCTTGTTTCTTTCTAATCGCCCCCACCCGGTGCCGCAATCGGCCGGGCAACACACCCAGCGAATGAAAACACAAGGAGGAGACTATGCAGAAACATCCGATCAACCTCGCCATCCTGGCCTGCTTCGGCAGCCTCGCTTTTGGCATTGCCCCGGCTCAGGCAGCCATCGAAGATGAGCTGCGCGCCGAAATTGCCGCCCAACGCAGCCGCCTTGAAGCGCTTGAAAAAAAGCTGGAAAGCGCCGCCGCAACCGCCCAGGCTGCCTCGGTCAAGGCAGATGAAGCAAGCAAGGCCGCCGCGGCCAAATCAGCCCCGACCGCCAGCCCGAGCAATGGACTGGCGATGCCGAACAGCCTGAGCATCTACGGTATCGCCGACGCCGGCATCGAAATCGGCGATTACGGCCAGGGCACCCATACCCGGATCCAGAGCGGCATGGGATCAGCCAGCCGCCTCGGCTTCAAGGGCCAGCGCAGTTTCGGCGACGACCTCAGCGCCTACTTCCAGCTCGAAGCCGGCGTTTCCATCGACAACGGCCAGAACACCGGCCACTCCAGCAACGTCAGCAACCCCGGCCAGGGCGCGTTTTCATCGGCCTCGGTCAACAGCACCGGCGTCGCCATTTTCTCGCGCAACACCTTCGTCGGCCTGAACAGCAAGAAATTCGGTGACCTGCGCTTTGGCCGCGACTATGTGCCGATCTATTCGATCACCAGCCCCTCCGACCCGTTCAGCATCGGCGGCGCCACCGCTTTCCGGCTGTGGTCGAGTGCCGCAGCCAGCCGCTTCGACAACGGCGTGTTCTATGCCACGCCTAAATTGGCTGGTTTCCAGGCCAAGGTCGCCTATTCGGCCGGCATGGAAAACAACAGCGAGGTCGACATCGGGGTGAGCGGCGGCACGCCCGGCAACAGCAACACCGGCCCGGAGGGCGAAGGCAAGGGCTACAGCACCAGCCTGACCTACGGCAAGGGCCCCCTTTTCCTCGGCGCCGGCTATCTTTCCTTCCAGCGCATGGGCACCGTCAAGGCGCCGGCCACCGAAGGCAAGGAACGCACCTCCTGGAACCTGGCCGGGACCTACGATCTGGGCGTCGCCAAGCTCTACGCTCACTACCTGCGGGGCAAGGACACCCAGGACGGGGCACTGGTCAACACCAGCCTCGACCGCGCCGTCTGGTGGCTGGGCCTCTCGGTTCCGCTGGCTGATCGTCACACCTTGCGCGGTGTGTACGGTCATCTCGACGACCGCCTGAGCACCGACCAGGACTCCGACCACCTCGGCCTCGGCTACGAGTATGCGCTCGACAAGCAGACCGACCTCTATGCCTATTACGCCCAGGTCACCAACCAGAACGGCGGCCAGAACTCGCTCTGCGCCGGCGGCACCTGCCAGGGTTACGACAAGGACTCCGGCTTGCCGGCGAACTACACACCGCAATCGCTGATGCTGGGCGCCCGCTACAAGTTCTGAGGGCAATAGAAACAACGGCCGGCCTCAGGAGCACAGAAACAGGGGCTGGCCCTGCGGTCGACGCCAAAAAAACGCAAAAATGGCCGGCAACGAAAGGAATTCGAAAGGCTGGCTCATTAGCATCGGTACTCATGCGGTTCGCCCAAGGGCAATCGTCAGTGCCAAAATCAAAAGACAGGAGACATCATGAAAATTACTCGTCGCAACTTCCAGCGCTGCCTGACTGCCGGCCTCATCGCCAGCGCGCTCGGCATCAGCCCGCCCTTGCTCGCCCAGTCCGCCCCCGATCTGGTCGCCGCCGCCCAGAAGGAAGGCAAGCTGTCCATTTACGGGGTGACCGACAACGAGCAGGCCAACCACCTGATCCGCGAGTTTCGTACCCAGTATCCGACGATCCAGGTCGAATACAGCAACATGAGCACGACCGAGCTTTACAACCGTTTCATCTCGGAGTCGGCGGCCGGCAGTTCGGCCGATGTCACCTGGTCGTCGGCGATGGATCTGCAGGTCAAGCTGGTCAATGACGGCTATGCCCAGCCGCACAAGTCGGCCGAAACCGCCAGGTTGCCCGACTGGGCCAACTGGAAGAACGAAGCTTTCGGCACCACCTACGAGCCGATCGGCATCGTCTACAACAAGCGCTTGGTGCCGGCAGCCGATGTGCCGCAAAGCCACGCCGACTTCATCAAGCTGCTGGGCACCCAGAACGAAAAGTACAAAGGCAAGGTCACCACCTACGACCCGGAAAAATCCGGCGTTGGCTTCATGTTGGTCAGCCAGGACAAGCAGGTGAATGGTGCCGGCTTTGGCGATCTGCTCAAGGCCTTCGGCAGCGTGCAAGTACGGGTACAGGGGTCGACCGGGACGATGATGGAACGCATCGCTTCCGGCGAAAACCTGATCGGCTATAACCTGAATGCCGCCTACGCGCTGACCCGGGCCCAGAAGGACCCGTCGATCGGCATCGTGCTCCCCAAGGACTACACGCTGGTGATCAGCCGCGTCATGTTCATCGCCAAGAATGCCAGGAACCCGAATGCCGCCAAGCTGTGGCTGGATTTCGTGCTCTCGAAAAAGGGGCAGGAAATCATCGCCAACAAGGCTGATCTTTACGCCATCCGCCCCGATGTCGAAGGCGAAACGACTGCCAGCAACCTGAAGCGCCAGCTCGGCGACGCCTTGCGCCCGGTGGCGATCGGGACGGGCCTGCTGACCTACTTGGATCAGGCCAAGCGCCTCGAATTCATCAAGCAGTGGAATAGCGCCGTCAAGGCGAAGTAAGGGCTGCTGCGCCCCGCTCACTTCCGGCGCGCCGGAAGTGAGCCTCGACCCACCCAAAACCAACGGTGACTCCCATGTTACAAACATTGCCCAGACGGGTAGTGGTGACCCTGCTCGCCCTTTCCGTCTTCTTTCCGCTCGGCCTGGTGATCTACCAGAGCGTGCTGTCCGGCCCCTTCTTCATGAAGACCGCCAGCCTCAGCCTGGAATCCTTCGCCTTCATCTTCGATGACCCGGACTTCTGGTCTGCCACCAAAAACACGCTGATCGTTGCCGTCGGCATGAGCCTGATCGCCATTCCGCTCGGCGCCATCCTCGCCTTCATCATGGTCCGCACCGATTTGCCGGGCCGCCGCTGGCTGGAAATCCCGATCATGATCCCGATCTTCGTTTCGCCGGTCGTCCTCGGCTTCGGCTACGTGGTTTCGCTCGGCCCGGTCGGTTTCTTCTCGGTGTGGTTCGAGTCGATTTTCGGCAGCGTGCCGTGGAACATCTACTCGCTGGCTTCCATCGTCGTCATCGCCGGCCTGACCCACGTCCCGCACGTCTACCTGTATTCCTCGTCGGCCCTGCGCAATCTCGGCTCGGATGTCGAGGAAGCAGCCCGCCTCTCCGGCGCCAGCCCTTTCCGCGTCGCCCGTGATGTCTCGATCCCGATGGTTTCACCGGCCCTGCTCTACGTCGGCGTGCTGGTCTTCTTCCTCGGCTTCGAGATCTTCGGCCTGCCGCTGATCCTCGGCGATCCGGAAGGGCATCTGGTGCTGACCACCTATCTCTACAAGCTGACCAACAAGCTGGGCACGCCGTCCTACCATTTGATGG
>CAYWNX010000014.1:5950-18821 GCA_964459735.1 uncultured Dechloromonas sp.
TTGATGGCCGCCGTCGCGACCTGCATCATTGCCGTCACCTTCCCGCTCGTCCTGCTGCAACGGGCGCTGCTCAAATCGGCCCAACGTTTCGTCTCGATGAAGGGAAAATCAGCCCGCCAACGCCCGCTGGCGCTGGGTGGCTGGAAATGGGTGGCACTGGCGGTGATCAGCATCTGGCTGTTCCTCAGCATTTTCGTGCCCGTCGCCGGTGTCGCGCTGCGCTCCGTGGTCAGTAGCTGGGGCACCGGGGTGAACATCCTTGACGTCCTGACCCTCGACCACTTCCATGCCGTTTTCGAGGAGGCGACGATGATCCGTTCCATCGTCAACTCCATCCTGATCGGCACCCTCGGCGGCGCGCTGGCGGTTGGCGGCTATCTGCTGATCGGTCTGGCCACCCACCGCAAGCCGGATGGCCTGTCGCGCTTTGTCGACTACATCGTCCTGACGCCACGTGCGGTGCCCGGCCTGATGGCTGGCCTGGCCGTGTTCTGGGTCTTCCTTTTCGTGCCCTTCCTGGCCCCGCTGCGGTCAACGCTGTTTTCGGTCTGGTTTGCCTATGCCATCGTCTGGCTGGCCTACGGCATGCGCCTGATCCAGAGCGCCCTGATGCAGGTCGGCCCGGAACTGGAAGAAGCCGGCCGCCTGGTCGGCGCCTCCCGCGCCCGGGTCTCGCGCGACATCACCGTACCGCTCATCCGCAACGGCCTGCTCGGCGCCTGGCTGCTGATCTTCATGATCTTCGAGCGGGAATATTCAACCGGCGTCTATCTACTCTCGCCCGGCACCGAGGTCATCGGTGCGCAAATCGTCTCCCTGTGGGCCTCCGGCGCCGTCGATGTGGTTGCCGCCCTGTCCCTGATCAACATGCTGCTGGTCGGCTTCGGCCTCGCCCTGGCACTTCGCTTCGGAGTAAAACTTCATGACTGACAAAACCATCCTCACCGTCGACAACCTAGCCCTCTCCTACGGCAGCAATCCGATCCTCAAGGGCGTTTCGATGCACCTGCGCCGCGGCGAAGTCGTCTCTCTGCTCGGCCCTTCCGGCAGCGGCAAGACCACCCTGCTGCGCGCCGTCGCCGGCCTCGAGCAGCCGCACCAGGGCAGCGTCACCATCGCCGGCCGGGCGATCTACGATGCCGCCGCCGGCATCGACATCCCGGCCGAAAAGCGCGAACTCGGCCTGGTCTTCCAATCCTACGCGCTGTGGCCGCACAAGACGGTGTTCGACAACGTCGCCTACCCGCTCAAGTTGCGCAAGGTGAGCGCCGACAAAATTGCCGAGCGGGTGCAAGCGGCGCTCAAGAACCTCGGCCTCGGCCACCTCGCCGAGCGCTATCCGCACCAGCTTTCCGGCGGCCAGCAGCAGCGCGTCTCGATCGCCCGGGCGCTGGTCTATAACCCGCCGGTGATCCTGCTCGACGAGCCGCTCTCCAATCTCGACGCCAAGATGCGCGAGGAAGCCCGCGCCTGGCTGCGCAACCTGATTGTCGAAATGCAGCTCTCGGCGCTGGTCGTCACCCACGACCAGTCGGAAGCAATGGCGATGTCCGACCGCATTCTGCTGTTGAACGGCGGCGTTATCGAACAGCAGGGCACCCCACAGGAAATGTACAGTCAGCCGCAAACCCATTTCGTTGCCGACTTCATGGGCAGCAACAACATGATCAAGGGCCGGGTCAGCGAAATCCGCGATGCCGAAGCCTGCATCGAGATCGGCGACGGCCTGCGCCTTTGGGGCCAGCGCCGCAGCGATGCCGCCATCGGTCAGGAAGTGACCGCAGTCATTCGCGTCGAACAGGCCCGGCTGGCCGACGGACCGGGCGAGCACCGGACGCAGATTGACCTGACCACCTCGATGTTCCTCGGGGATCGTTTCGAATACGTCCTGCACGCCGGCGAGAACCTGCTGCGCGCCTGGGGCAACCGCCATGAAAACGCCGGCAAGCGCTGGCTGGAGTTCCCCCCCGAGGCGGTCTGGTTGTTCTGATCCGAGACACTGGCTACATCCGGGCCTCACCCCGCCATCGAGCCAGTCAACGGTGGCGGGAGCTTCATTTTTACCCTTTTTTTGCGGTCGACCGTAACTCATGCCAATGCTGTCGTTTGCCTCTCATTTCTACCGCCATGTCCTGCCGGCACTCGCTCTGGCGTTGCTGGCCGCCCTTGCGGCCCGGCAGATCGACATTCCCTTGCCGTGGATGATCGGTCCGCTGTTCAGTATCGCCATCGTCCGTACCGCCGGCTGGCATATCGAGGCCCCACGGGGCGGGCGGCAGGCCGGCCAGTGGGCAATCGGCACGGCGCTCGGCCTATATTTCACGCCGACCGTCCTCGCCCAGCTCGGCAGCCATGCCCTGCCAATTTTCCTGATGGCCGGCAGCGCCGTCATCATCGGGCTGCTTTGCGCCCTCGTCATCGAACGGTGGACGGATGCCAGTCCGAGCACCGCCTTTTTCGCGGCGCTCCCCGGCGGCGCCTCCGAAATGGTCGTCCTCGCCGAGCGCCAGGGCGGGGCCATCGACCGGGTGGCGGCGGCTCACGCGCTGCGGGTGATGATGGTTGTCGTCATCGTCCCCTTCATACTGGTGCACTGGAGCAGCGGCGGCGACGAGGTTTTTCGGCCCCTTGCCCGCGGCGTTGATTGGGCAAAACTACCCGTGCTGCTCGCGGCATCCTGCCTCGGCGCGGCAATTTTTCTCGGGCTGCGCATCGCCAATGCCTGGGTGCTCGGACCACTCGCCTGCGTCGGGGCGCTGAGCGCTGCCGGCCAACCGTTCTCCGGCCTGCCCGACTGGCTGGTCAATGGTGGCCAGCTCCTGCTCGGCGCCGCCCTTGGTAGCCGTTTCTCACCGTCCTTCTTTCGCGTCGCCCCCCGCTTTCTGTCGGTTTCAGCACTCAGCACTGGCCTCGCACTGCTGCTGAGCGGCGGCTTCGTCCTGCTGCTCGCCTGCTTCGTGCCCATGCCATTAGCCTCGCTGGCACTTGCCGCCTCGCCCGGCGGCATGGCGGAAATGAGCATCACCGCCAAGGTGCTGCATCTGAGCGTCCCGCTGGTGACCGCGACGCATGTCTGCCGGGTTGTCCTGCTGACCGTGTGCGCACCACTGGTTTGCCAGCGCTTCCTGGGCTGGCATGGCAAATGGCGCCAGCCGGACAGCCCTTGAGTTGCATCGAATCCATCCCCCTGATTAACCCACCATCCGGAGCCAGACCATGCATACCGACACCGCGCAACGCACTAGCCAAAATTTCCTTGCCGAGCCAAAATCTCAGGCAACAAGCTGGCGCGACCAGCGACAGGGCCTCGCAACCGGCGCCGAGATCAACACCACCGAGCAGGCGGAACTGTTCACCATCGCCGTGCTTGGCTACAACTAAGGGCAACGAAATCGAGATGTCATCGGTCATCAATCCTTTCATCCTGTTTTCCCATCACCCATGCTGAATCTTGCCGGCTCGCTGAATCATCCGCAGCGCCTCGCACTGGCCAGCGAGATCCACTCCCGCCCCTTCCTCGTCTTCGAAGCGCCGGCCCGCATTTCGCATTTGGCGATCCATAGCGACGAAAATCCGCAGGCGCTCGATCACGCGCTGGAATCCCTGTGCGCCCGTTTTGGCGTGGCCGCACCGGCGATCGGGGCGCAGCATTTTTTTCACGATTTTGGCCATTTCCGCATCAAGTGGGAACGCCACACCGAGTTTTCGACCTTCAGCTTTGTCGAACCCGGAGAAGAGAGTGCCGACTTCAACAAAACGGCAATTCGCCATGTTCCGGTCGACTGGCTGGAATCGCTCCAGGCATCGGTCATCGTCGCCTCGCACATCATTACCGAACGCGGGGCAGCGCTCAATATTGAGGAAAGGCGGCTGAAAACACTTTTCCCCGTCCCGCCCATGGTGGGCAGCAAGGTTCTCTCAGGCGGCGAAATCTGGACCGACTTTCAGGTTGGCCCGGACGGTTTCTCGAAATTCCTGATCCGTGATGTTGATCTGCGCGAGTCCCAAATGGGCCGCCTCGTACAACGCATCTGTGAAATCGAGACTTACCTGATGATGGCCCTGCTGGCCCTGCCGCTGGCGAGAGAAGGCGCCTCGCTGCTGAGCAAAATCGAGGAGGACCTGACCCGGCTGGGCGTCCAGATGAGTACGCAGGAGATCGATGCCCAAGAGCAGTTGCAGGAGATTTCACGCCTCGACGCCCAGCTCCGCGCCATGTCCTTTCGGACGGGTTATCGCTTCAGTGCGGCGCAGGCCTACTATCAGATCGTCAGGGCGCGCATCGGCGAGCTCCGCGAAGGGCGCATCGAAGGAGTGCCGACGATTGGTGAATTCATGGAGCGCCGACTGGCCCCGGCGATGGACACCTGTCTGTCCGTCGCCACCCGGCAGGATGCCCTGGCCGGCAAGATCAGCCGCTCAAACGACATGCTGCGCACCCGCGTCAACCTGGCGCAGGAACGCCAGAGCCAGAACGTGCTCGAAAGCCTGAGCCGCAGCGCCAGCCGGCAACTGCAATTGCAGCAGGCGGTCGAAGGCCTGTCGGTGGTGGCCATCTCCTACTACGGGACCGGCCTGGCGGCTTACCTGCTGAAGGCGCTCAAAAGCTGGGGACTGGATATTCCGGTCGACCAGGTTACCGGCTTGATCCTGCCGCTTATCGGCATCGCTACCTGGCTAGGCATCCGTCGATTGCACAAGCGCCTGCACAAACCTGTCGCCTGAGCCCGCCTCGACATTTTCCGCAACGGCCACGCCAGGCGCCGCGTGACACCGGGCAGTCTTTGATACGGTCAACGGCAAAAACTGGCCAATTTCAGCAGCCAGGGCATCAGGCTCGCCCATGCCGATCTTTCGACCTCAAGGCATGGCGCGTAACGGCGACAAACGCCGAAGCTGGCGACCGATAACATCGCGAAAGCGCTGACTATGCAGACAAACGCCGCCGAGCAACCCGACAACAGAGCCCAGCACGGTATCGAACAGACGCGCCTGAAGCAGCGCTTCCGGTGTCCCATGGCCAAGCTGGCTTGTCTCGGCGAGAAAGATGGTCAGCGGCGTAATGAAGATCACCGCCAGTCCGTAGTGTCGGACAACCAGCATCTCGATCACAAAGGCCAGCACCATCATCATCAGCGAAACGCTCCATTTATCCAGTGGCAGGGTTAGCAAGGCCCAAGACAGCAGCAAGCCGATGCCGGTGCCGACGATCCGATGAACCTGCTTGTTCCAGACGGCACGTAACGAGACGCCCTGGATAACGGCCAGACAACTGACGGGCACCCAATAGGCACGCTCCAGTTGCATCAACTGGGCAAGCACCAGTGAAATACCGACAAACACCCCGATGATCAGCGAATCGAAAACAACGAAATCGAAGGTCGCCGGCGGCAGCGGGTTGACTGGCTGCGCGGCCTGCAGCCGCAATACGGAGAGGCTATAGAAAAACGCGATCAGGCAGGCCAGCAGAGAGCCCATGCTCACCAAGCCAACCAGCAAGGGCACCTGCAATACCTCAATCGGCGAGTAGGCGCCGATTGCTGCGGCCATGACAAAAAACATGCTGCCCGGTGGCCCGAGTACATAAAACCGACACACCATGGTGACCAGAATTGCGATGAAGGTCAGCACCGGCACCAGCAACAGCGGCAAGAAGTGGGTCAGCAGGCCCAGGACATAACAGGCACTCATCCCGAAGGCGCATGCCATCAGCGACACCATACGGTGCGAAAGCGGCGTATTGGGTGAATAAAGGAAGACCAGCCCCCCTAACGACGAGGCCAGCCCATAGTCCAGATGGTCAAAATACGCTCCCACCAAGAGCGGCAGACCAATCGCAAGTGCCGCACAGAAAGGCATCTGCCAGCGACGATCGCTCGCGTTGATCGTCGCCAGATGGAGAATTTCTCTTCGCATCAGCGCTTGAAATTTGCTCCATCCACGCCAGCCCATCATTGATCCCTGACAAATGAGACCACCACAGCGCAGGCGAGCATGCGCCCCCGAGGGTGCAGCAATCGCTTACGCGGCGACCAGTTCCTGTTCCGGTGCCACATCCAGCGGCAGCAACATTTCCCGGACGCGGCCGGCGATCTCTTCGAGCGCCTGAATTTGCTGCAGCAGGTTTTTCTCGACGCTTTCCAGTTCGGCAATCCTGTCTTCCAGCGTGTCGGTCGCCTGGTGAATGCGCTTGATGCTTTCCAGGCGACGTTTCAGCTGAATCTGGTGCTCGCGGACCTGCGTTTCCATCGGCGCCATGATGGCGCGCAGCCAGATTTCGGCATCTTTATTGGCGTGCTCGAAGGCGCGGCGAACCTGCACCGCCACTTCCTCGAAGAACTTTTGCGTCAGGTGCTTCTTGTCGGTCGTCAGCAGGCTGACCATCGTATTCAGGTGCGAATCGCACCAGGCCTGCAAGCGGTCGAGTTCCTTTTCGTAGCGGAGCAGTGAAAAGGCCGTCGGCGCACCAAGCTTGAGGCCGTGCTCGACCGCAAATTTCTTATACACCGCAGCCATCATCGAGAGGATTTCGGTAATTTCCTGATTCGACTTGGCCAGCGCTTCGCGCGAGCGGCCAAAGTAGCCCGCCATCGCCTCCGACAGCGTTTTGGAAAAAGCCGCGTCGAGCATGGTTTCGCGGGTTTCGTGCGTTAATTGACGCAAGCTGTCCAGACCGAGATGGCCGAACAGGTTATTGGTCAACGTCGAAAAAACGCTGCGCACGGCGTAATAGCGCTGCAGCCCGGATTCGAACTCATCCTTTTCGGCGCGCACCTTGCCCATCATGTATTCGACAACCCCCTTGTTTTTGCCACGCAGTTCGGTCAGTTCGTTCAATTGCTCACGCAGACCGGCAAGGCGTGATTCGAGCAGGCCGCGAACGCGACGGCTGACATCGCCGAATTCGCTCTCGGTATTTTCGCAAACGATATCGCGCTTGGCGGGAATCAGCTCCTCGGAGAGCGCCGACTCGAGCAGCGGCAAACGGCTGCGCTCAAGCAGGCTGTTGTCGCCGTTGATCTTGGCAACCAGTCCTTTTTGCGCCGAAACCGGAAAAACCTGATTGCCCGGCAGCGCGAGAATACTGGCGCAGCTATCGGCCTGCTTCTGGATCTCGAGGCCAATTTCATCGAGCGTTTTCAGCTCGTCCCATTGGCCGTCTATCTTGTTCATCACCACCATGCGGCCGCGCTTGGGCGTGCCGCCACCACAGATATGCTCCTTCCAGATCGCCAGATCGGACTGGGTAACGCCGGTATCGGCGGCAAGAATGAAAAGCACCGCATGCGCATTGGGCAGTTGCGACAAGGTCAGTTCCGGCTCGGCGCCAATTGCATTCAGGCCCGGCGTATCGAGAATGACCAGCCCCTGCTTGAGCAAGGGGTGTGGGAAATTGATCATGGCGTGGCGCCAGCGGGGCACTTCGACCAAGCCATCCTCGCCCACCCGATAAAGCTCAACTTCGCCCTGCCCCACTTCAAAACCAAGGCTGGCCGCCTCTTCCGGCGTGACGCGGGTCGTTTCGCTGACGTGGCGCAGGGCCTCCTGCATGGCATCCGGCGACTCGGTATCAAGCGGTACGACGGTCCATTCGTCGGGAAAACTCTTGTATTCAGTGACACCCGAGTTGGTGGCGCGCGTCTGAATGGGCAGCAACTCAATGCAGGGCTGCTTGCTGGCTTCGAACAACAGTTCGGTCGGGCACATCGTCGTCCGCCCGGCCGATGAGGGCAGCATCCGGTTGCCGTAATCGGCAAAGAAAATGGCATTGATCAATTCCGATTTGCCACGTGAAAACTCAGCGACAAAAGCGACATTCAGACGATCTTCACGCAATCGCTCGAGCAACTGGGTGAGGCGCAGATCGGTTTGACCATCCGACAACTCATTCTTCGTCAGCCAGCCCTGAAACTCGCCGACATGGGAAGAAAGACGGGAGCGCCAGGCGGTGTAGGCGGCGAATTGGTTGGCGAGCGACATGTATCTGGCACCGTGAATGCTTTGGAATGCCTCAATCTAGCATAAAAACAGGGGCTTGCAGCCAGAAATTAATGCTGGCAGCTGGCGCAGTAGTAGGTACTGCGCCCGGCCTGACGGATCTGTTTTATCACCCCGCCACAACGCAGGCAGGGTTCGCCGGCACGATCATAAACCCCGGCCTGGATCTGAAAACAGCCAGCCCCGCCATCACTATGCACGTAATCGCGAATACTGCTGCCGCCGGCGGCAATCGCATCCGACAAGGTTTGCCGGATGGCTTCGACGAGCACGGCATAGCGCCCCCGGCTGATCCGGTTGGCGGCGCGCAAGGGTGAAATGCCGGCCCGAAACAGGCTTTCCGACGCATAAATATTGCCGATGCCAACCACCGAATGGCTGTCCATCAGGACCGGCTTGATCGGGCCGCTGCGCCGCGAATTTGCCGAAAAAAGCCAGTCGACCGTGAAAGCATCGGATAAGGGCTCGATACCCTGCGTTGCCAGCAGTGGATGCAATTCCGCGGCCTCGGGAGGCCCGGCTTGCCACACGACGACGCCAAAGCGGCGCGGATCGGCAAAGCGCAGAATCTGATCGGCCAACACCAGCTCGAAGTGATCATGCTTGCCCGGCGGCAGATCATGCGGCACAAAGCGCAGATTGCCCGACATTCCGAGATGGATGATCAGGCAACCCTCGACGCCCGCCCTGTTGCAGTCGAGCAAAAGATACTTGCCGCGCCGCCGCACGGCGCTGATCCGACAACCCGGCAACAGGCTCACCAGTTCCGGGGGAATGACCTGACGCAACTTCGGCGCCCGGATCACGACACCCTCAATCCGCTCCCCTTCCAGCTCCGGCGCCAGGCCACGCCGACAAACTTCCACCTCCGGCAATTCCGGCATTACTTGTTCCCCCGCTTGTTACGCCAATCAAACCCAAATAACATCGCAAACTTATATGATTCCATGCGTTCAAATGCGCACCCCTGACTGAGAGCCAACCATGCAACCGAAGTTCATTGTCGCCGCCTTGACCCTGGCCCTGGGTTTATCCCACAGCGGATTCAGTCTGGCCGCAGGCGAAGCTCCGGCCAAAGCAGCCGACAAGAATGCCAGCGCCCAGGCATCTTCCGAAAACATATTGGCGCGCACGGTTTTTCAGGCGCTGATCGGCGAATTTGCGCTGCAACGCGGTGACATCAAACTCGGCGTCGACGCCTGGAGCGATCTCGCCCAGCGTACCCGCGACCCTAACGTGATTGCCCGGGCGACTGAAGTTGCCGGCATGGTCCGCCAGTACGACCGGGCACTGGAACTCACCAAGCTCTGGCTGGAAGTCGAGCCGGATTCGGCCAAGGCAAAGCAGACGCAATCCTCGCTACTGATCATGGCCAACCGGATCGACGATCTCGCGCCACAACTGGCCACCGTCCTCGAACAGGACAAGCCCAATCTCGGTAACAACCTGCTGCAACTCAACCGCCTGCTGGCTCGCCATAGCGACAAAAAAGCCGTGCAAACGCTGATTGACCGCGTTGCCAGCCCCTATGACACGATGCCGGAGGCCCATTTTGCCATGGCCCAGGCCGCCGCCAACGCTGGCGACACTTTGCGCGCCCTCTCCGAAACCGAAAAGGCGCTGCTTTTGCGCCCGGATTGGGAAGCGGCAGCGCTGGCCCGCGCCCAGTTGCAAGCCAAGCAATCCAGCCTGACCGCCATCGACAGCCTGAGTGATTTCGTCGAGCGCAACCCGAATGCCCGCGACGCCCGCCTGGCGCTGGCCCGGCTCTTGATCAGCGAAAAACAGTACAACGAGTCGCGCAAGCATTTCGAGCGCCTGATCAAGGAAAATCCGGACAACCCGGAAGTCATCTATCCGGTCGCCATGCTGGCGCTGCAACAGGGTGACGTGAAGACCGGCCGCACCCAGCTGGAGAAGTTGCTGACCACGGACTATCCGGACAAGAGCACCGTGCATTTCTTCCTCGGCCAGCTCGACCAGGAGCAAAAGAAGCCGGAAGCGGCGCTTGAACACTATCGTCAGGTGTTGACCGGCGACCAGTACATCGCCGCCCGCTCCCGCGCCGCACAGATCCTGCTGCAGCAAGGCAAGCCGGAAGAAGCGCGCGAATTGCTGCACAGCACGCGCAGCGGCAACCCGGCCGAGCAAACCCAATTGATCCTTGCCGAATCGCAACTGCTGCGCGAAGCCGGGCGCCTGAACGACGCTTTCATCCTTCTCGAAACCGCCCTCACCAGCCAGCCGGACAACCCGGAGCTACTCTACGAAACCGCCCTCAACGCCGAGCGCATCGGCCAGCCGGAAATTCTTGAAACCCACCTCAGGCACCTGCTCAAACTGGTGCCGGATCACGCCCACGCCTTGAACGCACTGGGCTATTCGCTGGCCGATCGCAACATCCGCCTGCCCGAAGCCCGGGAGCTGATCACCAAAGCCTTGAGCCTGATGCCGGACGACGCCTTCATAATGGACAGCCTGGGCTGGGTACTTTTCCGCCAAGGCGAATTGCCGGAATCCCTGAAAACGCTCGAAAAGGCTTACAGCATCAAAGCCGACCCCGAAATCGCCGCCCACATTGGCGAGGTGCTTTGGGCGATGGAGCGCAAGGACGACGCCCAACGCATTCTCAAGGACGCGGCCAAGCAATTCCCGGACAACGAAACAATCAACAGCACGATCAAGAAGCTGCAGCCTTGAAAGCCTGCCTCGCGGCACTTTTCATCGGCAGCCTGCTCACCGCTTGCACCAGCCTGCCCCCCAGTGCCATGCCGGCGCGCGACAAGGTCCGCGACTTCGCGCTCGACGCCCGCTTCGCGCTGCGCGTCAGCCTGCCCGACCAGGCGCCGCAAAGCTCTGGCGGTCGACTGAGCTGGACGCATAAAAATGGCGACAACCACGTGCTGCTCTCCAGCCCGCTCGGTTATGGCATGGCCGAAATCGAAACCACGCCAACACTTTCACGCCTGCGCACAGCCGATGGAAAAACTTACGAATCGCCGGACCCCGATGCCCTGATCGAAGAAATCACCGGCCAACCCCTGCCCGTGACCCGACTGCCAGCCTGGCTGCTCGGCCGCAGCAACGGTTCAGCCCAGATTGACAGCGACCAGCGCCAGCGCCCGACGCGTCTGCGCGAAGCGGGCTGGCAAATCGACTACGCCTACGACGATGACGCCCCCGCTGCCCTGCCGACACGCCTGACCCTGAGCCGCGAGCAGGAGATCGAACTACGCCTGCACATCGAGGAATGGAAAGAAAACCCATGACTGACTGGAACTGGCAAAGCACCTGGCCCGCCCCGGCCAAACTCAACCTTTTTCTGCACGTCGTCGGCCGTCGGGCCGATGGCTACCATTTACTACAGACCGTTTTCCGCTTCATCGACCGGGCCGACCAGCTGCGCTTCGCCCCCCGGAACGACGGCGAGATTGTTCTCGCCACCCCCATTCCCGGCGTGCCGCCGGATAGCGACCTGACCGTCCGCGCCGCCCGCCTGCTGCAACAAGCCAGCGGCTGCCGGCAGGGGGCGACGATTCATCTGGATAAACAATTGCCGATGGGCGGCGGCCTCGGCGGTGGCAGCTCCGATGCCGCGACCGTGCTGCTCGCGCTCAATCACCTGTGGCAAACCGGCCTCACCCGGGCCGAACTGGAAAAACTCGGCCTGACCCTGGGTGCCGACGTGCCAGTCTTCATCCATGGCCAAAACACCTTTGCCGAAGGCATCGGCGAAGCCTTCACGGATGTTCGCTTGCCCCCGGCCACTTATCTCGTCCTGCACCCTGCGGTCAACGTGCCAACTGCGGCAATTTTCAGGGCACCCGAACTGGCGCGCGACACGCCGGCCATCGCCCCGGTGGATTGGCGTTTCGGCGACGGCCACAATGACCTGGAGCCGGTGGCCTGCGCCAGATTTCCCGCTGTCGCCGAACATCTGGCCTGGCTCAAGCAATACGCCCGGCAGGCGATGATGACCGGCTCCGGCGCCTGTGTTTTCGCCGGGTTTGCCGAGCCCAGCCAGGCCGCAGCCGTTTTCGCCAAACGTCCAGCCAACATGGCCGGCTGGCTCGCCGACGGCCTGCCCGAACATCCGCTCGCCCGGCTTTAAGGTTCGCTGCTAGCGCAGCACAGACTTCGGCTCACCTACCCGGCCGATAAAATCCACTCAAAATCGACTACAAAAAACTGGATTTCCGTCTGAAGCACCTATATAATTCGCGCCTCGTTTGAACGCAACGCTGTTCCAACGACCCGCTGGGGAGTCGCCAAGTTGGTCAAGGCACCGGATTTTGATTCCGGCATTCGAAGGTTCGAATCCTTCTTCCCCAGCCAGCTTCCTTCGGGCAGGTCACAAGCCTGCCCGATTTTCATTGTGGCGGACAAATGCACATGCAACATAAAGACGCCCGGAGGAATGTGAGAATGGCCTATAACAGCTTGATGGTCTTCACTGGCAATGCCAATCCAAAACTGGCCGCCGATGTTGCAACCCAACTGAACGTTGACCTCGGCCGCGCCAATGTCGGTCGTTTCTCCGATGGTGAAGTCAGCGTTGAACTGCAAGAGCACGTTCGTGGCCGTGACATCTTCGTGCTGCAATCCACCTGCGCCCCTTGCAACGACAACCTGATGGAACTGCTGGTCATTGTTGATTCGCTGAAGCGTGCCTCGGCCGGCCGGATCACCGCCGCCATCCCTTATTTTGGCTACGCCCGTCAGGATCGCCGTTCGCGCTCCTCCCGCGTGCCCATCGCCGCCAAACTGGTGGCCAACATGCTCGTTGCTTCCGGGGTCGACCGCGTTTTGACCATGGATTTGCACGCCGAACAGATTCAAGGCTTTTTCGACATTCCGGTCGATAACATCTATG
>CAYWNX010000015.1:0-3892 GCA_964459735.1 uncultured Dechloromonas sp.
GCCGGAAACCACCAGTCCCATGACGCGCGAGGCGATCAGCGCTACCTGGTCGGCGCGGGCGATCAGTCGGGCGATCCACAGGCCGTTGATGCCGTCGGTCAGCAACATGCCGAGCATGAACAGCAAGGCAAGCAGCAGCGCATGCTGCCAGCCGCCGAACTGTGTCGCGCTCAGGGCAAAAAAAGCGGCCTGCGAAAGCGTATCGAAGGAAAGCGCAAACAACGCGCCGACCAGCGCGATCAGTGCCGGATTTGAAATCTGGCGCAGCTGGCCGATCAAGCGCCCTTTCAACCCGACCGGCTCGACCATTTGATCCGGCCCTGCACGCAGCACGGCAGCCAGATTGAGGCTGCCGAGGGCGACCAGGAAGGCGATCGAGATCACCGAGCCGAGCAGGCCAAACCATGCCGGTACCGCCCACTGCCCGGCAATGGCGGAAACACCGAGGGCAATCGCCATGACCACGGCGCCGTGGCCAAGTGAGAACAAGCTGCCGCAATAGCGCGCCAGCCGCGGATTGCGGCGGGCGTTGTAGCGGGTCAGACCGTCGATGGTGGCCAGATGATCGGCATCGAAACCGTGCTTCATGCCGAGCACGAAGGTCAGGATGAGTAGTGACAGCCAGTCGGTGGGCAGATTTTCCATGGCGCTTGGAAGGCTCCAATAATCCTCAGTGCAGGCTGGCTGGCTTCATGCCGGAACTTGCCAGTCGAGATCGCGGTGCCGGGCAAGGTGGCGCGGCGTCCAGGAATGCGGCGTCCGCGAGACAAAATGATAACGCGCAACATGGTAGGCAGGGTCGAAGCCATAGAAATTGCGGCGCATTTCCTGCAATTCTTCCTGACGATAGGCGGCCAGCGGCTTGATCGCTTCATCACTCAGGCGTTTCGCCCGCTTGGCGGCGAGCCGCTCGGCGATATCGGGCGCCGCCGCCAGTTCGGCGGCACGGCGGGCAACATCGATCGTGAACCCGGGTCCGGGCAGGCAGGCATCGTAAAAGCCAAGCCTGACGGCTTCCGGCGCCGTCATTGGCAAGCGGTGACGCATGATGGTGCATGCCCCGTCAGCACCAACGCGTTGCGGCAGCAGATAGGTCCAGAATTCCGAGCCATAGAGATTGCCCATGTTCTTGTAGTGCGGGTTGAGCATCACGCCGGCACGGACCCAGACGAAATCGGCGGCACGGGCTAGGAAGCAGCCACCCGCCCCGGCGTTGCCAGCCAGCGCGGCGACGGTCAATTGCTTTTCGCAGCGCAAAATGGCTTCGGCGAGATCATCGATGGCATTGATGTTGGCCCAGGATTCGTCGGCCGGGCTTGTCGCCGCCTCGATGGTGTTCAGATTCACGCCGTTCGACCAGAAATCACGACCGCCGCGCAAAACGATGACCCGGGTCGGCCGCGTCGTCGCCCACTCGAACGCCGCGGTCAGGCGCTGGCATTGGGCGGTGCTCATTGCCCCGTTGTAGAACTCGAAGGCAAGGAAGCCGACGCCGGCCGCCTCTTCGTAACTGATGTCCTGCCAGGTTGGCGTCGGCGATTTCCAGTAGCCGGCCAGCGGCAACTCGGGGAGTTCCAGCACGGCCGGCAAAGCCAGGGTCGCCGGCAGCTTGATGCCGCCCGCCGTTTTGACATGGCCGATCCAGATCGCACCATCCCTGGTCGCCCGGCAGATCGCCGTTTCTCGACGGCCAATCAGCACCCCAGCCTCGCCGCACAGAGTGGCCTCGGGCCAGGCGTCGAACAAATGGCAGGACTGGCCCAATAAATTATCGGCGACGCCGGGAAAGCCATCTGCCGCATTCAGCCGGGCGAGGATTTCGGCAGCAGTCTGCTGCGCCCAATCGATGGTTCGATCGGCCTGTTGCATCAGCGCATGGGCTTTTCCAGCCACCCGCTGCGGCGTGAAATTGCCGCTGAAATAGCGGTCGACCGCAGCAAGTACCGCCGGCACCGCTGCCTCGGTCACTTCGTTACGATAAATCGACGATTTCAGCGCAGTACGCAGCGGAAAAGTCGCCGCCGCCCAGACCGGCCCGGCATCCATCTCGGCCTCGGCCTGCAGCACGGTGACGCCCCACGTCGGCTCGGCCTGCTGGATGGCCCAGTCAAGCGACGACGGACCGCGATCGCCAATAATCCCAGGATGCACCACCAGACAGACATGCCGTGACCAGATCGATGCGGGAATCGCCCGCTTCAGAAAAGGCGCCACGATCAGATCCGGAGCGAATAGCGCCACGGCCTCTTAATTCACCTGGTCGGCAATATCGAACTCGATGCTGATCTGGTGGCCGCGCTGGCTCAATTCGCAAAACAGGCGCTGCGTCAGGCTGTTGAAGCTGTGCGTAATGAATAGGATGCGCATACCAATCGGGTTTATTTAGCCTATGCAAAGACCCTACCGTAAGGCAGGGCAATGCTTGGCGGGACATGCTTTACCACCCTGCATAAACCTATAACTTTCGCGATATTTTGCAATTGCCAGGTTTTGGTTAGGATGCTGCACAAGAAAAAATATTCAGGGAAATCAGGATCATGCAAAGACAATCTAAAGCTGTGACACCAAGTCGCGTCGCTCATCGTCGGACGCGCCCGGAATACACGGCAGCCGTTCGCTACATCGATGGTCGCCGCGATATTTTTCACGTCCTCAACGCCGACGACATGGCCGACGCCCGGGCACTGGTCCTTTCCGAACTGGGGGAAGTACAAAGCCTGGTCATTGCGCTGCGGCACTGAGTTCGCCTCAACAAATCCGCGGCAGTTGCTCGCCAGACAGCCAGTCCACTATCCGCTTGCCGCCGAAGCCGGTGGTCATCTGGACAAAATGGTGGGGGTCGGCGTGCACCGTACCGATGATTGCAGCTTGAAGTCCCAGCGGGTGAGCCCGCATTGCAGCCAATAGCATTTCCGCATCATTTTCGGCGCAGATCGCCACCAGTTTCCCTTCGTTGGCGACATAGAGCGGGTCCAGCCCGAGAAACTCGCAAGCCGCCGCCACCGCCTGATTCACCGGCAGCGCCTTTTCCTGCAGCATCATGCCGACGCCGGATTGCCGGGCAATTTCATTCAAGGTGCTGGCCAAACCGCCGCGCGTCGGGTCACGCAAGACATGCAGTTCGGCGCCGCAGGCCCGCATCGCGGCAATCAAGCCATGCAGGGCGGCCGAATCGGAAACGATCGGCGACTCAAAGCCCAGACTCTCGCGCTCCGCCATGATCGCCATGCCGTGATCGCCCAGCGTGCCGGACAGCAGAATCGCATCACCCGGGCGAGCGCAGCGGCCGGAGAGTTCCATCCCGGGCGCAACGACGCCGACGCCGGTGGTCGTAATGAAGACGCCATCGCCCTTGCCGCGCTCAACGACCTTGGTATCACCGGTCACCACCGTCACCCCGGCGGCTTTTGCCGCACTCGCCATGCTTTGCACAATGCGCGCCAAATCGGCGAGCTTGAAGCCCTCTTCGAGGATGAAGGCGCCTGAAAGCCATAGTGGGGTTGCGCCCATCACCGCCACATCGTTGAGCGTGCCATTCACCGACAGGCTGCCAATATCGCCGCCTGGGAAAAAGAGCGGCGAAACGACATGGCTATCCGTCGCCATCACCAACCGACCTTCGCCAACGGCTGGCAACAGCGCCCCATCGTCGCCCTGGGCGAGAAATTCGTTGCCGAGATATCTGGCGAACAGCTCGTCGATCAGTTGCGCCATCGCCCGGCCGCCGGCGCCGTGCGCCATCTCGACCTGGCCGCGCTTGATGTCGAGCGGTCGGACATAGGCTTTGCGGGTTTCAGACATCCTTGTAGCGTCCATAAGTATAGTGAGCCGCACAGGCACCTTCTGAGGAAACCATGCACGAACCGATCGGATTTTCCGGGGTGCAGACGGT
>CAYWNX010000015.1:3992-18539 GCA_964459735.1 uncultured Dechloromonas sp.
AGGTTGCCGTTGCGGTCAACCGCCCTTGAGAACTCGTTTTCGACCTCGGCCCGGCCTTCGTTCACCTGGCGGATCAGCATGCGGATGGCCTGCATCACATCAAGCGGTTCGAAGCCGGCGATGACCACCGGCTTGCGGTATTCCTCGGCAAAAAATTCGTAGGGCCGACTGCCGATGATCGTCGACACGTGGGCCGGGCCGATGAAGCCGTCGAGCCGCAGGCTGCCCCACTGGCGGACTTCCGGCGATTCGAGAATGCTGGCAATGGCCGAAGGGGTCAGCACGTGGCAGCAGAGCACGGAAAAATTACCCAGCCCAAGCGCCACAGCCTGTTTGATCGCAACGGCGGTCGGCGGCGTTGTTGTTTCGAAACCGATGGCGAAGAAAACGACCTGCCTGTCCGGATTATTTTGCGCCAGCGCCACGGCATCAGCACTCGAATAAACCATGCGGACATCGGCGCCCTGCGCTTTCGCCTTGAGCAAGGAAAGGCCATCCGAAGCCGGCACGCGCAGGCAGTCGCCGTAGGTGCACAAGGTGACGCCCTGCTCCAGCGCCAGCCGGATCGCCTGATCGACGCGGCCGATCGGCAGCACGCAAACCGGGCAGCCGGGGCCGTGGATCATTTTTACGTTATCCGGCAGCAGATCGGCCACGCCATAGCGGGAAATGGCGTGCGTATGGCCGCCGCAGAATTCCATGAAATGGTAGCGGCGCCCGGCTTGCGCCTCGCGCCGGATGGCGATGGCGAGTTTTTGCGCGACCTCGCCATCGCGGAATTCATCGATGTATTTCATCAATGAACCGTTGGGTCGTCACCCAACTGACCAATTTCGGCAAACAGCGCCAGGGTCCTGGCTGCCTCGTCCGGATCGAGTTTGTTCAGGGCGTAACCGACATGAACGATGACGTAATCGCCAATCGCCACGTTATCGACCAGCACCAGCGAAATTTCCTTGCGCACGCCAGCCAATTCGACAATCGCACTATCGCCTTCGCGCAGTTCGACGACCTGCGCGGGAATTGCCAGACACATGATTCAATCCTCAGTCGTAATGCCCTTGGTGCTGGATAACATCGCTGCCTCGCCATGATCATTTCACTCTGCCATCAGCAGCTTTTACGCTCCGCCGGAACAGACGGCAGGACATTTCGTGAGCCCCGGCAAATGCTTTGAACATATTAAATTGATTGTACAACGCCCATCTTGCCAATTCGGCCTGCGATTTTTGCCCTTTTTCCCGGTCGACCGTAGGGCCAGCATTTGGCAAATCAGCGCTTGCCCGACAGCCGGCGGAAAAAGCCGCGCCTGGTCAGCATCTGTGGTGGTGCTTCGTCGGGCGCCTGCCCGACTACACGCGGCCTATCCGCAGCCATTTCCAGAGGCTGCGCTATCACCGCCGCCAGTGCGTCCTGCGCCACCTGGCGTGCCGCCGCCATATCGACCAGGGATGTCACCGGCGCAAGCAGCGAAGAATACTGATAGGGGCCAATGTCGGGATCATCATCGGCGACAAACTGCACGGTGCCGCAGGCGAGTTCGAGATAGCGACGCTGGCCGGCGGGAATATCTCCCCACAGATTGCCGCCGCCGGGAAGCAGCATCAGGTTGAGAAACCAGGGCGTGACCATGACCCCCAGCCAGTCGCCGTCAACCCGCGAAAAGCCGATGGCGGCGACCTGCAGGCGGGGATTCGGGCTGGGCAATGCATCATGCTGCGTTGCCCAGATCTGCCGATAGTGCGCTTCGAGAAAGGCGCCCGGATCATCCTGCCGGGCCTGGGTCAGCGCCGGATGCGTAGTTTGCCCGGTCATGCCGCTCCGGCCTCTTCATTGGCGAGGAAAACAGCTTCAATATTGGGTGTCGAAACAAACATGTGCTTACCTGGTTAATTGGGCGAAAACAGTGTCGCATTCCTGGCTGAAACCGGGTTGCGGTAGATCAGTTGCATGACTAATTTCTCCCCAAGGACTGGCGCGCCACCCAGGCCTGCCCCAAGGCCAGCCCGCCATCGTTGGGCGGCGCCTGGCGGGCTTCAAGCACGCAGAGGCCGGCGGCTTCAAGCTGTCGCCGCAGCGCCAGCATCAAGACGACATTCATCGCACAGCCGCCGCCAATAACGATTTTCGCCGGTTTTTCCCGGTCGACCGGAGGGCCGGCTTTTGCTTCCATGGTCGTGGCAATCAACCATTCCGCCAGCCCATGCGCCAGCGTCGCATGAAAAAGCGCCGCACCGTAGGCGGCGTCGTCACAATCGGCCAGCCGGGAAAGCAGCGGCGAAAAATCGGCCACGGCCCCGCGCAAAACCATGCCGCCGGTCAGCGACGGCAGCGGACCATAGGCTGCGGCCAGCCCTTCCAGTTCCATCGCCGCCTGCCCTTCGTAACGGTTTTCAGCGCGCAGGCCGAGCAGGCCGGCGGCGGCGTCAAACAGACGACCGAGGCTGGAGCTCGGCGGACAATTGAGCCGGCGATCAAGCAGCAGCGCCAGCCGCCCGCCGTCGCGCCCGGGGTAACGCCGGGCGATGAATTCGGGGATTTCTGCGCGTCGACCGCAGCAATCGAGCGCACTGGCCGCCATCCGCCATGGTTCGCGCGCTGCCCGGTCACCACCGGGCAGCGCCAGCGGCAACAGGTGGCCCAGACGCTCCGATTGCACCCCATCGACACGCAGCAGTTCGCCACCCCACAGGCCAGCATCCGGCCCCAAGCCAACGCCATCGATAGCCAGCCCGAGGATCGGTTCGTTGACGGCATGTTCGGCACAAATCGCTGCAATATGGGCGTGATGATGCGCCACGGCCACAGCCGGAATGCCACGCTCGGCGGCCAGCCTCAGGGCAAGGTGAGTCGACTGGAAATCCGGATGCAGGTCATGAGCAATCAGAGCCGGCTGGACATCGAGGATGCCGAGCAGGTGGCTGGTCGTTTCTTCGAGAAAGGCGATGGCCGACGCGTTGTCGAGACTGCCGATGTGCTGCGACAGGAACGCCTGCCGGCCTTTCATGATGCAAATTGTGTTCTTCAGATAGCCGCCAAGGGCCAGCACCACCGGACCGTCGCTGGCCAACTGAATAGGCAGCGGCGTATAGCCACGGGCCCGGCGAATGAAGGCCGGACTGTCTTGCAAAACAAGGGATAGACCACGGTTTTTGGCCTTATTTAACCGTGGTCTGTCCCCGGCTTTGCCTGTTTTGTCTTCTGTTTCAGCCGCGCGCACCACTGAATCATCGCAACGAACCACGATGTCACGGTTATGCATCAGGAAGGCATCGGCGATTTGGCCAGCACTTCCGGCCAACCGCGCCAGTGCTTCGTCATTGGCAATTACCAGCGGTTCGCCATGCGGGTTGGCGCTGGTCATCACCAATAGAAGATCGTTAGGCGCCTGGAGCCAGTCGGTGCCGGCCGGCCGGCCGGCGGCTTCGTGCCAGAGCAATAGATGCAAAGGTGTCGCCGGCAGCATGACGCCGAGCAAGGCGAGATCCGGTGCGACGCCCGGCAATTCGCTGCCGGCCTTGGGGCACAGGACGATGGGTGCAGCGGCACTCTGCAGCAGCGCCAGTTCAGTCGCGCTGATCCGGGCGCAAGCAGCCACCGAGGTGGCGTTCAGGCCCATCACGGCAAAGGGCTTTTCCTCGCGCTGCTTGCGCCTGCGCAGTTCGGCCACGGCTTCGGCATTGCGCGCATCGCAAGCCAGGTGAAAACCGCCCAGCCCCTTGATGGCCAGCAGCTCTCCACTACGTAACAACTGCAGGGCTACAGCAAGCGGATCGCCGGGCAGCGCCTGACCGGTGGCATCAAGCAAACTCAGTTGCGGACCACAGGCCGGGCAGCAGGTGGTTTCGGCATGAAAACGCCGGTCGACCGGGGAAGTGTATTCAGTACCGCAGGCCTGACAGAGCGGGAAAGCGGCCAGGCTGGTTTGCGCCCGGTCGTAAGGAATACGCCGGCTGACGGTATAGCGCGGGCCGCAATGGGTACAGGTGGTGAAGGCGTAGCGCCAGCGGCGGTTTTGTGGGTCGCACATATCGGCGATGCAGTCGAGGCAGAGCGCCGCATCCGGGCCAATAGCGGTGCCCACTTCACCGTGCACACTTTCGATAATGGAAAAGCCGGCAAGCAGACCAGAAAACCGTGGCCCGTCACCGATTTCAGCGCCCCCAATTTCATCGATAGCATCGACTCTGGCCAGTCGCGGCAACTCCTTGGGCAAACGGTCCAGAAATTCCGCCACTTTTTCGCCGTCGACCGCAATCGTCACCCCGCCGCTGTCATTGCGCACCCAGCCCTGCAACCCAAGCTCTTTGGCCAGCCGCCAGACGTAGGGACGAAAGCCGACGCCCTGGACCAGGCCGCGAACGCGGATCAGGCGGGGCGTCATTGGCCGGCGAGTTGACGCTCCACCTGGCGCTCCAGCTCCTGCACGCGCCGCTTCAAGGCATCAACCGTTTCGGCCCGCTTGCTGCGCTGGGCGGCCAGACCGTTTTCAATCCACGCCTGCCAGGCCGGCAAGCCTTCGCCAGTGGTCGCCGAAACGCGAAAGATGGTCAGTTGCGGGTTCACCCGCCGCGCATTGGCTTCGGCCAGATCGGCGTCGAATTCGAGATAAGGCAGCAGGTCGCACTTGTTGAGCAACATCACATCGGCCGCCCGGAACATGTCCGGGTATTTGAGCGGCTTGTCCTCGCCTTCGGTGACCGAGAAGATGACGACCTTGTGATGCTCGCCGAGATCAAAAGCCGCCGGACAAACCAGGTTGCCGACGTTCTCGATCAGGAACAGCGACTCCTCGGCCGGCTGCAGGCGGGCCACGGCCTGCCCGACCATGTAACCGTCGAGATGGCAGCCCTTGCCGGTGTTGATCTGCAAGGCGGCCACCCCGGTGGCGCGGATGCGCTCGGCGTCGTTGGAAGTCTGCTGATCGCCTTCGACGACGCTGATCGCCAGCTTACCCTTGAGGCGTTCGATGGTCTTCACCAGCAGTGTCGTCTTGCCCGAGCCGGGGCTGGAAACCAGATTCAGCGCAAAGATGCCACGCTCGTCAAAATGATGGCGATTGGTCGTCGCGAAGCTGTCGTTCTTGCTCAGGATGTCCTGCTCGATCTGCACCATGCGCGACTGGCTCATACCCGGCACATGGGCGCCGGCCGGGCCGCTCCCGTAAGCGAGATCACCACCGATCGAATGTACATGAGGATGGTCGTGGCCATGCTGCGCGGGCTTGTATCCATACTTGTGTGCCGGGCCGTGCGCGTGGCGATGCACCGTGCCATCCGCGTGAATGTGCCCATGCAAACCATCCGCCCCACTTTCAAGGCTGGCCTCGCCTCCGCCACAACCGCAAACAGTGCACATATCCCGACCCCTCCAGTTCTTCCAATCTACTCGATTTCGATTTCCCGGACCCGCATTTCCGTCCCGCCGGTCGGCTGCACCTGGTAGCTGCCACAGAGCGGGCAAGCGTCATAACTCTCAGCCATCTCGACCGCTGCATTGCAGGGCATGCACCAGCCAACGCCGGGCATCACGATAATTTCCAGACTGGCGTCCTGCGCAATAGTGTCGCGGGTCACCGCCTCGAAGCAAAAGCGCATCGCCTCCGGTTCGACCGACGACAAACGGCCGATTTCCAGCACCACCAGCTTAACCCGCTGCGCCTTTTCGCGGACGGCCGTTTCCTCGACCAGTTGCAAGACGCTTTCAGCAAGGGACATTTCATGCATGCGTTAATTCCACCGCATAAGACAGGCCGGAGTCGAGGGCCGGAACACCTTGCTCAATCGCCTGCCGGGCCGCCGCAACGGTGAACTATTAGACGCTGGTCAGCAGCGTCAATTCCCGCTCGAGCAACAGCTCATCACCGAGATTGAGGGCCACCAGACGACGCAGGTGAGTCACGCTGTCGAGATCGATTTCGCGGCAGGCCAGACCGTAGAACGGTCCTTGATGATGCACGACAGTGGCTTCCATGCGGATAACCGTAGCCGCATCGTCGAGCTGAATTTTCAGGGTGCAGTTGCTGCCGACCTTGATGAAAAATTCGCTTTGCGGTTTGATCAGGGCGCCTTTCAGCGACAAATCGACCAGCTCGACAGCCAGTTCGCCGTCGGGGAAAAAGAGGCGCGCCTCGGCCTGAAAATGGATACGCGAAAACTGGCGGCGATTGCGGCTCATCCTTGTTCCCTGCTGTTATTTGCCTTTTATATTACCCCAAAGCAGTTTGTGCAACTGCATCTGGAAGCGCACGTTGAGGCCATCTTCGAGGATCCACTCGGCCAGCGCTCGCGCTTCGATCAGGCCTTGGGCCGGCGAAAAAAGGACCGGACACAGGGCATCCAGTTGACGCTGACGCAAGACATCGCGCGCCCATTCGTAATCACCGCGGGAGGCGATGACAAGCTTGATCTCGTCACGTCGATTCAGCAGCGCCAGGTTTTCCCAACGGTTTCTCGCCGACTCGGCCGAATCCGGTGCCTTGAGGTCCATTATTCGCGCCACACGCGGGTCGACCGGAGCAATATCGAGGGCGCCCGAGGTTTCCAGCGAAACGTCGTAACCCGCATCGCACAATGCGGTCAGCAGCGGCAGACATTCCTTCTGGGCCAAGGGCTCGCCGCCGGTGACGCAGACCTGACGGGCCGGATATTTCGCAACTTCAGCCAGCACCGATTCGATGGTTGCCGCTTCGCCGCCGGTAAAACTATAGGTCGTATCGCACCAGCTGCAGCGCAGCGGACAACCGGTCAGGCGCACGAACACGGTCGGCAGCCCGACCCGGGAGGCTTCTCCCTGCAGGGAGAAGAAGATTTCCGTCAGACGTAGCGCCAATTACTTCTTCTTCAAACGCTGCTGGGCGGCTTCGGCTGCGGGCGCAGTCGGATATTTGGCAATCACCGTTTCCAGCGAACGTTTGGCCCCGCTCGCATTGCCCAACTCCTGCTGGCACGTCGCAATCGCCAGCCAGGCATCCGGCGCCTTGGCGCTCTCGGCATACTTGGTGGTGACGACGCTTTGCGCTTCGATGGCTTTCTTGCAATTGTGCTGCGCGTACCAGGCATTGCCCAGCCAGTACTGGGCATTGGGTGCCAGCGAACTCGCCGGATATTTCTCGACAAAAGCCGCAAAACCAGCCGCTGCTTCCTTGTACTTGCCAGCCTTGAACTGGTTCAGCGCTGCTTCGTACTCCTGCCCTTCCTTGGCCGGATCGCCAGTCGGCGCGGAATTTTGCCCGGTTGCCGGGTCGACCGCAGCCGTACCGGCCGCCGGCGTTTCAAACTTGCGCAGGCGCGTATCGAGATCGATATAGAAATCCTGCTGCCGCTTTTTGGCGGTTTCCAGCTCGTAATTCAGGGTTTCAATCTGCCCGCGCAGGCGGGAGATTTCTTCCGCCTGGCGTTGAATCTGGCTCGACAATTCCAGCTGGGCCTTGGCCTGCTGGTCAAAACGTGCCTCCGTCCTGACCTTCTGGTCGGCGATCTGGCGACGCGCTTCTTCGTCGTCAAACACGCCGGCCTGAGCCTGCGTGGCACCCAGGGCAGCGATCAGCAGGGCAAGGCGGAGGCGACGCATGATCAGAACTCGCCGCGGCCGTCGGCAGCCTTGTACAGGATGTCGGCGCGACGGTTTTCGGACCAGGCCGATTCGTCATGGCCGGCGTTCTTCGGCTTTTCTTCGCCGAGGCTGACCGATTCAACCTGTTCTTCCTTGGCGCCGAGCAGCACCAGCGAACGCTTGACGGCTTCGGCACGCTTCTGGCCGAGCGACAGGTTGTATTCACGGCTGCCGCGCTCGTCGGTATTGCCCTGGAGCAGCACCTTGAAGCCACGGTTGGCAACCAGATACTTGGCATGGGAGGCCACCAGATCGCGGTACTCATCCTTGACGTCGTACTTGTCGAGATCGAAGTAAATGCTGCGCTGGGCGAGTTTGCTCTTCGGATCGGTCAGCTCACGCGGCAAGCCGTTGGCATCGACGCCGCCAGCCACTACCGGGGCAACGCCCGTGCTGGAACCACTGCGCGATTCAACCGGCGCGCCGGTGCTCTCATCAGGAATCGGGGTGGAGCTACAGCCAACAACTAGGGCCGACAACAGCGTGGGAATAAGCAGTTTTTTCATGAAGTTCTCTTAAAGGTTATGGATTATTGAAAGAATGGGCCCCATGCCGGTTCGCGCACATCACCTGCGGCCACCGAGAGGCGTTGTTTGATCCTGCCATCGCTGGAAACAGCCGATAGTACGCCGCGCCCGCCGACTTCCGTGGCGATCAGGATCATGCGGCTATTGGGGGCGAAACTGGGGGATTCGTCCTTGTTGGAGTCGGTCAGCACCTGCACCTGACGGCTGGCCAGATCCATCACGGCGAGCTGGAACCGACCCTCGCGGCGGGTGATGAAAGCCAGACTCTTGCCATCGGCGGAAGGGCGCGGCGAAACGTTGTAACTGCCTTCGAAGGTAACGCGCTGGGCCTCGCCGCCATTGGCGCCGGTCCGGTAAATCTGCGGGCTGCCGCCGCGATCCGAGGTGAAATAGAGGCTGGCGCCGTCCGGCGAATAACGCGGTTCGGTATCGATCCCGCCCGACTGGGTCAGGCGCTGCAAACCGCTGCCATCGGCATTCACCGAATAAATCTGGGAGTTGCCATCCTTGGAAAGGACAACCGCCAGCTTGCTGCCGTTCGGCGACCAGGCCGGCGCCGAGTTGGAGCCCTTGAAATTGGCGACAATATGACGCTGACCAGTGGCCAGCGAATGAACATAAACCACCGGTTTCTTCTTTTCGAAGGAAACATAGGCCAGTTTGCTGCCGTTCGGCGACCAGGCCGGCGAAATGATAGGTTCGGTCGAGGTCAGGGCCGTTGCCGCGCCCTGGCCGTCAGCATCGGCGATTTGCAGCAGGAACTGACCGCGGGATTTGACGACATAGGCGATCCGCGTCGAAAACACGCCCTTTTCACCGGTCAGCTTTTCATAGATGAAGTCGGCAATCCGGTGGCCGGCCGCACGCAGTTGTTCATTGCTGGTGACATAAGCGGCGCCGCCCAGGGAAACGCCTTTCAGCGTGTCGTAAAGCCGGAAACGGGCTTCCATCCGGCCGTCCGGACTGCGGCCAATGCTCCCTGCGGCCAGCGCGTCGGCGCCCTTGCCCTTCCAGTCAGCATGCGCAATCGGCGAATTCTCATCAAGCGCGGCGCCGGTCGTATCAACCAGCTTGAACAGACCGCTACGCTCCAGATCGGAACGCACCGTCGCGGTAATGATGCGTGATGCGGCAGGATCACCCGTCAGGTCGGCAATCGCCACCGGAATCCGGTTGGCACCGGCGCCGGTGATCTCGATGGAAAGCTGGGCGTTCGCCAAACCTGCGGTCAACAGGAAAAAAGCGAGAAAAATGCGGCGGGAAATTCGTTGCATTGTCTTCATTTTCAATAGGTTTCGAAGGATTTTACTCTTCAAACGGTTTGTATTTGATCGTCAGTTCGCGCTGAAAATGTGCCGGATCATCCGGTTTGGGTAAAGGCGAGGATTTCAGAATGGCACGCTCAATGGCTGCATCCAGCCCCGGGTTGCCGCTGGATCGCTTCAATTTGACGGCCAGTACTTCCCCCGAAGGCAGTTGATCGACTGCGAATATCGCCTCCGGATTGCCCTGGATGCTGGGTGGCAAAACAATGTTGCCCTTCACCTTGCCACGAATTTTTGCCGCGTAATCAGCCAGCCCACGCTTGTTTGACGAGGCCCGCTGCTCCGACTCGGCGGCTGCCGCATTTGCCAACTGTTGGGCATTGGCCCGCGGTTTCAGGTCGGAAGTCTCGCGCGACAACTCCTTGCTGAAATCAGGCACTGTCGGTTGCGGCTTGGTTTCCGATTTGACTTCGGGTTTCCTGGTTTCCGGCTTGGGCTCGGGCTTTTTCGGTTCCGGTTTTGGCTCGGGTTTGGGTTCCGGCTTTTTCGGCTCCGGCTTGGGCGGCTTTTTCTCTTCCTTGATCGCGATATCCGGCTTTTTGGGCGGCAGCGGTTCCGGTTTTGGGTCGACCTTGGGCACCGGCTTGGGTGGTTCGGGTTTCACTTCCGGTGGTGGCGGTGGCGGCGGGGGCAAAACCTGCGTCGCCGGCGTCGGCCGGCTCGACCACAACTCGACTTCCATCACCTCCGGTGCGCTGCGCTTCCACTGCACGCCAAGGAAGAGCGCCGCAATCAGCCCGGCATGCACCATGAAGGTGAAGGCCAGCGCGTATTTCTTGCCGGGTTCTTCTGGCCGCTCGTGGATCATTTGCCGGTGGTCTGCACCAGAAGGCCGACACGTTTGACGTTGGCGCGCTGCAATTCATCCATCACCGACAGCACCGCCTCATACTTCACATTCTTGTCACCGGCAATCAGTACCGGCTGCTCGGGATTTTTAGCCTGCGCCGCCTTGACCAGAACCATCATTTCCTTGCGGTCGACGCGGATTTCCTTGGCATTTCCCGAACGGTCAGCCAGCATCAGGCTCTGATCGGCCTTGATCGAGACTTCGAGCGGCGCCGCCGGCGATGTCGCCGCCTTGCCGACCGAAGGCACGTCGATGGTCGAGGTCGTCATCATCGGCGCCGTCACCATGAAAATCACCAGCAACACCAACATGACGTCGATGTAGGGAACGACGTTGATTTCGTTTTTAAGACGGCGCTGGCGCATGGCTTAACGCATCTGCCGCTGGAGGATGTTGGAAAACTCCTCCATGAACGACTCGTAACGCGTCGCCAGACGGTCGATATCATGCGAGAAGTGGTTGTAGGCGAGGACCGCGGGAATCGCCGCAAACAGGCCGATGGCAGTGGCGACAAGGGCTTCGGCAATACCGGGAGCAACCGAAGAGAGTGTTGCCTGACCGACATTCGACAGGCCGCGGAAGGCGTGCATGATGCCCCAGACGGTGCCGAACAGGCCGACGTAGGGCGACACCGAACCGACCGAGGCGAGGAAGGCGAGATGGGCGTCGAGCGCATCCATTTCACGCTGGTAGGTGGCGCGCATGGCGCGGCGCGAACCGTCGACGATGTCTTTCGGATCGAGGTTCTTCTGGCCCTTGAGCTTGGTGAATTCGCGGAAACCGGCCTCGAAGATGCGTTCCATGGAACCGGCGTGATGACGATCATTCACTGCACTGTTGAACAGGTTGTTAAGGTCGCCGCCGGACCAGAAATCGCGTTCGAAGGTTTCGGTCTTGGTGCGCGCCTGGCGTACCGAGAACCACTTCATGAAAATGTAGTACCAGGACATGCAGGAGACAGCGGCGAGCAGCGCCATGACGATCTGCACGACGGCGCTGGCATCGAGAATCAGGTGGAGGATGGAAAGATCCTGGGTGACGTTCATTTCAGCGCTTCCAGTTTGTAATGCAGGAATTCGGGAATAGGGGCCGGCCGCATGGTGGCCATGTTGACACAGGCGATTTCGACGGTGCCGGTAACCAGTTCCTCGTCACCGCAACGGACATGCTGGCGGAAAACAACCCGTACCTTGGTCAGCTTTTCAACTTCGAGCCCGACGGTGAGTTGGTCATCCAGCCGGGCCGGCTTCAGATATTCGCAACTGACCTTGCGGGCCACGAAGCCGATACCTGCATCGCTGGCCAATTGCGATTGATCATGCCCGGCAAAACGCATCCATTCGGTACGACAGCGTTCGAAGAACTTCAGATAATTGGCATAATAAACGACGCCACCGGCATCGGTATCCTCGTAATAGACGCGCACGGGGATCGAAAAGGCGTTGGGCTTGGGCTCATATTTCATCGCCCGATTTTACCTTGCATCGCAGCATTTTTTTGTAACGATCTGTTTCCACGCCAATTACCACGTCTTACGACACAAGCAAGCCAATGATACTCCCACCAAAAATCGTCGACCGTCGCCGCCTGATCCTGCTGCTCAGCATTTTGCTCAGTGCCGGTTTTTTCGCCACCACATTGTTCGGTTATTTCGTTTCCAAACAGGCGATTCGGACGGCGATCATCGGTCAGGATCTGCCACTGACCTCCAGCAACATTTATTCCGAAATCCAGAAGGATCTGGTCCGGCCTGTCCTCATTTCATCTACGATGGCGCACGACACTTTTTTGCGCGACTGGGTGCTCAAGGGCGAGCGCGAAGTCGGTGAAATGTCCCGTTTCCTGGCCGAGACCAAGCTTCGCCACGGCGCCTTCAGCAGCTTTTTCGTTTCAGAAAAAAGCAGTAATTACTACACCGGCGATGGCATTCTCAAGAAGATCAGCCCGACCGAAGAGCGCGATGCCTGGTACTACCGCGTCCGCGACATGAAGGAAGATTACGAGATCAATGTCGATCCCGATCTCGCCAACCGTGATGCGCTGACCATTTTCATCAACTACCGCGTTTTCGATTTCGCCGGCCAGTACATCGGGACCACAGGCATCGGCCTCACGGTTGATGCCGTTTACCGCCTGATCAACGACTATCAGCAGCGTTTCCAGCGCACCATCTACTTCGTTGATGCGCAGGGCCAGGTAGTCCTGCTGGGCAAGCCCTCCGGACAGCAAACCGACCTGCACAAGCGGCCGGGACTCGGCCCCCAGGTCGAGCGAATTCTGCAGGAACGGGTCGGCTCCTATCAGTTCACGGACAACGGCGACAACCACATCCTCAACGTGAATTATTTGCCAGAACTCAAGTGGTACCTGTTCGTCGAGCAGAATGAGGACAAGGCGCTGGTCGACTTGCGCAAAACACTTTATGTCAACCTGGCGATCAGCTTCTTCGTAACCTTGATCGTCACTTTCCTGACTTACCTTGCGTTAGGTCACTATCAGTCGAAAATCGAAGAAATGGCGTCGACCGACAAACTGACCGGCCTGCTCAACCGGCACGCCTTCAGCATCCTGATCGACAAGCTGATGGCCGCCTATCGCCGCAAGCCGATGGCAATTACCGTTTTACTGGCCGACGTAGACCACTTCAAGGCGATCAACGACCGCTATGGCCACCGCACCGGCGACCAGGTGCTGGTCGGCATCGCCGGGAATCTCAAAGCGGTCTTGCGGGCCGCTGATTTCGCCGTACGTTGGGGTGGCGAAGAGTTTTTGATCGTGCTGCAGGACTGCACCCTGAAGGAAGGCCAGGCGGTCGCCGAAAAACTGCGCCAGGCCGTCGAAGCGGCCACGCCATGCGCGACCGAACCTTCGATCAAGGTAACGATCAGCATCGGCGTCAGTCAGTTTAATGGCTACGAGTCAGCGGATCAGACAGTAAATCGTGCCGACACGGCGCTTTATGCCGCCAAGGCCGGCGGCCGCAACCGGGTTTGCCAGGCGGTGTAAAGCCTGGTCGACACCGAGCACCGATAAAACCTCAAGCTCCCCGGCAACGGAACAACCAACGCCTCACTCCTCGGCGAGCAGATCCCGAACCACCGCACTGGCCGGCTCGGCCAGTCCGAGGTGGCGGTAGATGGCCGGCGTTGCAATGCGGCCGCGCAAGGTGCGCTGCAGGTAGCCTTGCTGAATCAGGTAAGGCTCAAGGACATCCTCGATGGTGTCGCGTGCTTCACCGATTGCCGCTGCGAGATTGTCGACGCCAACCGGGCCGCCGCCAAATTTGTCGATCACCGCCGAGAGCAGTTTGCGATCCATCAGGTCGAGGCCGGCCGAGTCGACGTCGAGCATGACCAGCGCTGCATCGGCGACGGCGCGGGTAATCTGGCCGTCGGCCTTGACCTCAGCGTAGTCGCGGACCCGGCGCAACAGGCGGTTGGCAATCCGCGGCGTGCCGCGCGAGCGGCGGGCGATTTCCAGCGCGCCGGCCGGATCAATCTGAACATTGAGCAGCGCGGCTGAGCGGCTGACGATGCTCTGCAATTCTTCGGCCGTATAGAACTCCAGCCGGGCGACGATGCCGAAGCGGTCACGCAGCGGGTTGGTCAGCATGCCGGCCCTGGTCGTCGCCCCAACCAGCGTAAACGGCGGCAGGTCGAGCTTGACCGAACGGGCGGCCGGGCCTTCGCCGATCATGATGTCGATCTGAAAATCCTCCAGCGCCGGGTAGAGAATTTCCTCGACCACCGGGCTGAGACGATGAATTTCGTCGATGAACAGCACATCGTGCGGTTCGAGATTGGTCAGGATGGCGGCGAGATCGCCGGCGCGATCAAGGACCGGCCCCGAGGTCGAGCGCAGATTGACCCCCATTTCGTAGGCAACGATATGCGCCAGTGTCGTTTTGCCCAGGCCCGGCGGGCCGAACAGCAGCACGTGATCAAGGGATTCCTCACGCTTGCGGGCGGCCTGGATGAAGATTTCCAGCTGCTCGCGGATTTTGACCTGGCCGGTGTAATCGGCCAGCCGCTTCGGGCGCAGGGCGCGTTCCTGCGCCTCTTCCTGCGGCGACTTGGCTTGCGGCGCGATGATGCGCTGCGTCGCGAGCAGTTTGTCGGTTTCGATCATGACGATTTTTCCTCACGCGTCCAGCGCCCGAGCAGCATGTGGCCGAGCGCCAGCAAGACCGGGCCGAGAAAAATGCCGATAAAGCCGAAGACCAGAATGCCGC
>CAYWNX010000016.1:0-6842 GCA_964459735.1 uncultured Dechloromonas sp.
CCCGGACCCTTCTTCAGCTTGAGTGCCAACGCGCGGTCGTACTGGGCGACAACACGGTCGCCAACCTTGATCTGGGCCAGGTTTCTGACTTCCTTGCCGACGACGATTTCGGCAACGTGGCCGTCTTCGAGCTTGAGGCTGACCTTGCGCGATGGGAGGTCAATGGCCAGGACTTCGGCTTCCGAGCGAATCGACGCACCGGCGACATAAGCCGGCGTGCCTTTTGATTCTGCGGTATCGGCGGCCATGGCCGGGGTAGTCATCAGGCCGGCGGCAAAAAGGGCGGCAGCGATAAATTTTTGCATTGAATAGACTCCTGGGGAAATAAGAAAGGGCAGCGTCAAAAAACTGTCTTCGAATGAAGCGGTAAAACTGGAATGAATATTCTACCTGTTCATCATTGTTGGCAATCGGTTAAAAATATCCCCTTGTAATCGGGCAAAGATTGCGCTCCACACCGCCAATCGTTTCAACGGCGGCGCAATTTCTGCCACATGCTCCAGCTGAAGAAAAACAGGCCGGTCCAGATCAGTCCGAAGCTGGCCAGACGCGCCATTTGCAGCGGTTCGCCGAAGATCCAGATGGCGGTGACGAACTGCATGGTCGGATTGATGTACATCAGCATGCCGACGGTAGCCAGATCGAGGCGCTGGGTGGCGGCGGCGAAGGCCATCAGCGGCACGGCGGTGAGGATGCCGGCGCCGACCAGCAAGGCTGCGGTCGACGCCTCGTGGGCGGCAAAAACCATGTGCCCGCTGTGCGCCTGCCAGATGGCGTAAATGCCGCAGATCGGCAGCATGGCGAGCGTTTCCAGCCAGAGGCCGGAGAGGGCGTCGACCGGGACTTTCTTGCGGATCAGGCCGTAGGTGCCGAAGGTGGCGGCGAGGAAGAGCGATACCCAGGGCAGGCTGCCCAGCGCGATGACTTCATTGATGATGGCGGCCACGGCAAAGCCGACCGAGATCCACTCCAGCTTGTTGAGGCGCTCTTTCAATACCAGCAGCCCGAGCAGCACGTTGATCAGCGGCGTCAGAAAATAGCCGAGGCTGGAGGCGACAACCTGCTGGTTGGCGACGGCCCACAGGAACATCAGCCAGTTGCTGCCAACCAGCAAGGCGGCCAGTGCCAGCATGGCGAACTGGCAGGGTGTCTTGAAGACAGCCAACACCTTGTTCCAGCCTTGGCGCAAGGTGAGCAAAACGCCGACAAAAATGCAGGCCCAGACGGCGCGGTTGGAAAGTACGTCCATCGGCGAAATGTCCGCGAGCTGGCGGAAGTAGAGCGGAAAGAAGCCCCAGATGCCATAGGCGAGCAGCCCGAAGCCGATGCCGGCGAGGTGCGTTTTCCGGTTCATCCGGCTCAGTGCTTGTCGCGCAGGAGTTCGAGGGCCGGCGAGCGGAAGTCGCGTCGGTAAAGCACGATGAGTACGGTCAGGGCCAGCGTCGCCAGGACCAGCGGGCTGAGCAGCCAGCCGGAGGCGGCTAGGCCGAAGTAGTAGGCGCGGATGCCACGGTTGAAATCGTCGCCGGCCAGATTGTTCGCCCCGGCCACACGCTGGGCATAGTTTTCATTGATCGGCGCATCTGGCTTGCCCAGCGGCGCGGCCCCGACCAGGATGGAGAGCAGGTTGAACTGGCGCAGCGACCAGGTGAATTTAAAGTAGGCGAAAACGAAAGAGGCGAGGACCAGCATCAGCTTGATTTCCAGCAATTCACGATTGCCGATGCCGCCGAAAGGCAGTTCGGCGGTGACGCTGATCAGCTTGTCGGAAGCCCCGAGTGCCGCGACCAGGCCGGCGATGATGTAGATGGTAGTGTTGGCATAGAAGGAAACGCTGGTCATCAGATTGCCGATCAGGGTCGAATCGGAAACGCGAATCTCGCGCTCCAGCATGCGCCGTGCCCAGTCGGTTCGATAAGCCTGGGTGGTCCGCACCAGGCCCTTTTCGCCCCAGCGGCTATGCTCGGAAAACCAGGCGTAGCCCGCCCAGCAGGCAAAGAAAAGGACCAGAGAAATCCAGTCGACCGCAGAAAGGTGGGGGAAGGCGTGCATGGGCTGGAGTTTGCCACAAGGGAACGGCGGCGGGATATTCTGATCGCTTGGCGGCTGTTTGCCGGCATCTGCGGAACTGAACTGAAAAGTTGTCCTCTTATTTTTACTTTTCAAGGAGGTTCACCGATGCCTGACAATAGCCGCAGCAGCAAAATTACCGGTGGCCTGGCCCGTACGCCAAACCGTGCCATGCTTCGCGCTGTGGGTTTTACCGACGGCGATTTCGAGAAGCCGATTGTCGGTATCGCCAACGGCTACTCGACGATTACGCCCTGCAACAGCGGCCTCGACCAACTGGCGCGGCGCGGTGAAGCAGCGCTGCGCGAAGTCGGCGCGATGCCGCAGGTGTTCGGCACCATCACCATTTCCGATGGCATTTCGATGGGCACCGAAGGGATGAAATGTTCGCTGGTGTCGCGTGAAGTCATCGCCGATTCGATCGAGACCGTCTGCCTCGGGCAGAGTCTGGATGGCGTGCTGGCGCTGGGCGGTTGCGACAAGAACATGCCGGGCGCGATGATCGCGATGGCCCGCCTCAATATCCCGGCCATTTTTGTTTACGGCGGGACAATCAAGCCGGGGCGCTGGAAGGGGCAGGATCTGACCATCGTTTCGGCTTTCGAGGCCGTCGGGCAGTATGCCGCGGGCAATCTCTCCGATGAAGACCTGCTGGGTGTCGAACGCAACGCCTGTCCGGGTGCCGGCTCCTGCGGCGGCATGTACACCGCCAACACCATGTCGTCCGCCTTCGAGGCAATGGGCATGAGCCTGCCCTATTCCTCGACCATGGCGGCCGAGGATGCCGAAAAAGGCGATTCCACCGCTGCGTCCGCCCGCGCCCTGATGGGCGCGATCCGGGCCAACCGCCGCCCGCGCGACCTGATTACCCGTGCCAGTATCGAAAATGCCGTCGCCGTGATCATGGCGGTGGGCGGTTCGACCAATGCGGTGCTGCATTTTCTCGCCATTGCCCACGCCGCCGGTGTCGAGTGGACGCTGGACGATTTCGAGCGGGTGCGGCGGCGCGTGCCGGTGATCTGCGACCTCAAGCCCTCAGGGCGCTATGTCGCCACGGATTTGCACCGGGCCGGCGGTATTCCGCAAGTCATGAAGCTGCTGCTCGATCAGGGGGTGCTGCATGGCGATTGCCTGACCATCACCGGCCAGACCATTGCCGAAGTATTGGCCGACATTCCGGCGCAGCCGCCAGCCGGGCAGGAAGTGATCCGGCCTTGGTCGGCACCGCTGTATGAGGAAGGTCATCTGGCAATTTTGCGCGGCAATCTTGCCGAAGCCGGTTGCGTCGCCAAAATAACCGGTCTCAAGAACCCGGTCATCACTGGCCCGGCGCGGGTGTTCGAGTCGGAGGAAGAGGCCATGGCGGCGATCATGGCCGACCGCATCCAGGCGGGCGATGTGCTGGTCATCCGCTATGAAGGCCCGAAAGGCGGCCCCGGCATGCGCGAGATGCTGGCGCCCACGGCAGCGCTTATCGGCAAGGGGCTGGGCGAGTCCGTGGGCCTGATTACTGACGGCCGCTTCTCGGGCGGTACCTGGGGCATGGTCGTCGGTCACGTGGCGCCCGAAGCCGCCGTCGGTGGGACGATTGCACTGGTCGTCGAAGGCGACTCGATTACCATCGATGCACATCGCCAGTGCCTTGAGCTGCATGTCGAAGCTGCCGAACTGGCACGTCGCAAGGCGGCCTGGGTAGCACCGGCGCCGCGCTATACCCGCGGCGTACTGGCCAAGTTTGCCCGACTGGTGGGTTGCGCCAGCCAAGGGGCGGTGACGGACGCGTTTGATTGAACGGGCCGGCCGAATCTTGAAGCGTCACGAGAAATCCCCCGGCCAGGCCGGGGGCCGGGAAACCAGCCTGAGTTGCTCTGCTGTTCGGCTGGAGAAATCCCTGGCGCTCAGGAATCGGTTTTTTCCTCTTCCACCGGGCCGCGGGGCAGCAGGACCCTGAACCGGGAGCCTTTACCCAATTCGCTGCTTACTTCGATCCGTCCCCCATGTTTATGGACGATGCCGTAGGAGAGCGACAGCCCGAGTCCTGTCCCTTTGCCGACCGGCTTGGTGGTAAAAAAGGGCTCGAAGATGCGCCCGATATTTTCGGGTGAAATGCCTTTGCCTGTATCTTCAACTTCCAGCCAAACGTTCATTTCGTCATAGCCGGTACGAATGCTGATCTGGCCCTGGTCCTCGATCGCGTGCGCTGCGTTGATCAGCAGGTTCATGACTACCTGGTTGATTTGGGATGGCATGCATTCGATTTTTGGCGTGTCGCTGTATTCCTTGACGACTGTTGCCTTGTATTTCAGTTCGTTCCAGACGACATTGAGCGTGCTTTCCAAGCCTGTTTCCAGCTTGGCCCATTCCCGGGCCGACTTGTCGACGTGGGAAAAGTCCTTCAGATCCTGAACAATGCGTTTTACCCGTTGCAAACCATCAAGAGACTCAGTCAGCAAGCTGCCAATATCTTCCCGCAGGAACTCGACATCGATTTCCTTTTTCAGATTTCGGATGTCTTGCAGCAAGCTATCGACCAGTGACTCTTCCGCAAACTCATAGGCAGCGAGCAGCCGCAGCATCTTGTTGATATAGCTTTGCAGGGTGCCGAGATTGGAATTGACGAAGCCGACCGGGTTATTGATTTCGTGGGCTACACCAGCCGCCAGTTGGCCGATCGATGCCATTTTTTCCGATTGCAAAAGCTGGTTCTGGGCTTCTGCAAGCTTTTTGATCAATTCCTCCTGACGCATCTTCTCGGCGAGCAGGCTGGCATTTGCTGCCTCCAGGTCCGCCGTTCGCTCCCGGACCCGCTCTTCAAGCTTGTCACGCGACTCCCGCAGCGCCTCCTCGGCCAGCGTCCGTTCGGTAATGTCGTTGTAGCCGAAAACCCGACCGACAATATGCTCGCCAAGATATTGCGGGCGTGATTTGCATTCGAAAACCCGTCCGTCCTTGAGCCGAAAAAGCTCCTCGGTTTCGATACTGTCGACAATTGCTTGCAAGCGTTGCTGCAGAGCATTGCCTTCAATGGCCTGAGCGGCCAGCAATTCGAGGATTGCCGCGTCATTGCGGTTGAGCAGGACATCTTCCGGAATGTGCCACATTGAACTGAACATGCGGTTCATGCTGGTGATCCGGCCCTGCCAGTCGATGACCAGAATGCCGTTGCCGGTTGACTCCAGCGTGGCCCGCAATTGCGAGAGCGTCTGCTCCAGCGCATCCTCGACCTGTCGCTCCTTTTGAACGTCTCTGGCCTGGACCAAAAGCAGGGGCGACCCTTGATGCTCAACGACGCGAACGGATTTGATTACCGTCAGCATGGAACCATCGGCGCATTGATACAGCCCTTCCTGCCCGTCAATGTCGAGATATTGACCGTTTCGTACGTCTTCCCAGTAGAAGACATCCTGCAATGAGCTTTCGATATCGGTGATGGTCATTGCCCGCAAAGTTTCTTCCGGGTAGCCCAGAGTCTGGCAAGCACCCTGATTCGCTATCACGACCTGCAACTGCGTCGGTTCAACCAGCAGCATCATGCTCGGGCTGTGATCAAGCATCAATCGTTCAAGGCTGATCATGCCGATTCCTTTGACTGCCCCGGCTGCCCGGCATCGAAGTAATAACTGACCCGTTTGCGCGGGCTGAGATAGTTGTAAATCTCTCCGGGCACATGGGCGGGCCTGATTGCCTTGGCAACGTTGATATCTGTTTCACGCTCCAGATCAACCAGAATCGCCTCATCCCTGGGGATGTCGGCGTCGTAAATCACGACCATCGGTTTCATCGGTTTATTGGCGTTGACCGTAGCAATCATGCCGATAACGCCATTGGAAAGCTGGACGATCGTTCCTGGTGGATAGACGCCGAGACAACGGATCAAAACCTGCAAAAGTTTTGGGTCGAATTTGCTGCGCAGCCTGGCGAACATCAGCGATAGCGCCTCATGCGGCGTCAGCGCGTCGACAATATTGGGCGGGTTGCACAGTTCGTCGTAATAATTGGCCAGCGCGACGATGCGCGAAAGCAGGCCGGCGGCCTCGCCCTTGAGCTTTTGTGGATAGCCCGTGCCGTCGAACAACTCATGATGTTCACGAATAATGGCGAGGACTGCCGGGGTGAACTGCAGTTTTTGCCCTATTTCCGTCCCGTACTGGCAATGCATTTCATAGAGATGTTGTTCGGCCTGCGTCAATGGCTCGCTCTTCATCAGGATGCGGTTCGGAATTTCCTTGCGTCCGACATCGTGAAACAGTGCTCCCATGCCCAGGGTGCCGACGACTTGTTGCGGCAGCTTGATGTCGCGGGCGATCATCATGGAGAGCGTGGTGACATTCAGCGAGTGGAAGTAAAGCTCTTCGCCCCCCATTTTGTCGCCCATGACATGAATCGCCAGCTCCGGCGCGCAGAGAATGGAATCGGCAATTTGAGTGACGAGTTGGGTCGCCTGGCGGACCGTTTCAGCCGGTTTGGTAAAAAGGTTTTTCTCAACCTCGCGGACCGTCTTGGCTGAATTGATGAAGGCATTTTCAATCCGCGCTGCCGCCTCTCGTTGCACCCGAATCCGCTCGATCATGGCGCGCTTGGCAGCCAGAGCCTGCGAGATGAAATCCGGCTGCGCTTCCTGCGCTGGCTGCGGCGGCGTTTCGGGCGGGGTGCTTGGGGCCGGCGAGTTCGCGTCGCTCAGCGCCGGATCGTAACGGACGCGGCGCAGCCCCAGGCCGCGGATGGTCGTGATCTGGTCCTCCGACTTGATTTTGAAATGGCTAAAGGCGAAG
>CAYWNX010000016.1:6852-17833 GCA_964459735.1 uncultured Dechloromonas sp.
CCAGGTCAGATCGAGGTAGACGTACAGACCGATCCTGAGTTGATCCATGGTGATCGTGGGACTGTCTGACATTGCGGTCGTCGCCCTGGCAAGATTTGAAAAGTCGAAGAACTTTCGACTGGCCATTCATATTTATATCTGATTCATCCGGTCATATCCAGTTGCTGACTTGCAACCCGGCGGTAGTTCCATTTGCCCGATGAAATGGTTCAGCTCTGCTTTAATCGCACCGCACTTCAATTTTATTAAAAATGATCAATTTGTCAAATTGAATATATTGGCTTTTCGCCAATTAAAAAGCTTCCTGTATTGCGGTGGCAGGGCGTGTTTATCGTTCTGGCTATTGAGTTTGCCGTTTCCCGGGAATGTTCAGGCTGTTGGCTGCGCCGCTGAGCGCAGCATGCTCAGGGCCAGCGCTTCTGCCACATGGATGCCGTCCACCGCCGCCGAGAGAATGCCGCCTGCGTAGCCGGCACCTTCGCCGGCCGGGTAGAGGCCGCGGGTGTTCAGGCTCTGGCATTCGCCGTTGCGCGTGATGCGGATCGGCGAGGAGGTGCGCGTTTCGACTGCAGTGAGGATGGCATCGGCCATCGCGAAGCCTCTGATCTGCTTGTCGAAGGCCGGAATGGCCTCGCGCAGGGCATCAATTACATAAGGCGGCACGCAGCTCGACAGGTCGGTCATATGCACGCCGGGCTGGTACGAAGGATCGACCTCACCCAACTGGGTGGAAGGCCGGCCGGCAAGAAAATCGCCGACGCGCTGTGCCGGTGCCTTGTAAGTGCCGCCGCCGGCTTTGAAAGCCATCGATTCCCAATGCCGTTGAAAATCGATGCCGACCAGCGGGTTGCTCTTGTAATCGCCGGGGAAGTCCTTCGGCTCGACGCCGACCACCAGCGCCGCATTGGCGTTGCGTTCGGCGCGTGAATACTGGCTCATGCCGTTGGTGACCACACGGCCCGGTTCCGAGGTGGCGGCGACCACCTGGCCGCCCGGACACATGCAGAAACTATAGGCCGAGCGGCCGTTGGCGCAGTGATGCACCAGCTTGTAATCGGCCGCGCCGAGCATTTCGTTGCCGGCATTGGGGCCGAAACGGGCGCGGTCGATCAAGGCTTGCGGATGTTCGACGCGGAAACCGATGGAAAAGGGCTTGGCTTCGACATAAACGCCTTGCTCGTGGAGCATGGCAAAGGTATCGCGGGCGCTGTGGCCGATCGCCAGCACGACGTGGTCGGCAGCGATGGTCTCGCCATCGGCCAGCACGACGCCGCGCACCTGGCCACCGCTCTCGCCGTGCTCGATATCGATTTTCTCAACCTTGCAGCCGAAGCGCACTTCGCCGCCCAGTTCATGAATCGTCGCCCGCATTCTTTCCACCATCTTGACCAGACGGAAAGTGCCGATGTGCGGCTTGCTGACGTAGAGGATTTCCTCCGGCGCACCGGCCTTGACGAACTCTTCCAGCACCTTGCGGCCGTGATGCTGCGGGTCGCGGATCTGGCTCCACAGCTTGCCGTCCGAGAAAGTGCCGGCACCGCCTTCGCCAAACTGCACGTTGGATTCCGGGTTAAGCACGCCTTCGCGCCACAGGCCCCAAGTGTCCTTGGTCCGTTCGCGCACCGCCTTGCCGCGTTCGAGAATGATCGGGCGAAAACCCATCTGCGCCAGCAGCAGCCCGGCCAGCAGACCGCAGGGGCCGGTGCCGATGACGACCGGTCGGTTCTTCAGCCCTGCCGGGGCCTGGGCGACAAACTTGTAGGTGGTGTCCGGTGTCGGGCCGAGGTGGGCATCGTTGTTGGCAGCCTTCAGGCGCTTGACGACGGCAGCTTCGTCCTTCAGTTCAACGTCCAGCGTAAACACGAAGAGGATATTGCTGCGCTTGCGGGCATCGTAGCCGCGGCGAAAAACCGTGAAGCCGAGCAGATCGGCCGGGGCGATGGCGAGACGTTCGACGATGGCGCTACGCAAATCATCATCGGTGTATTTCTTGAGCGGAAGCTTGATTTCGGTCAGGCGCAGCATGGTGTCTATCCGTGGGGGCGCATAAGGGGCGCGTATTTTAGCGTACCCGGCGGAGACTCTTTCCGCTGCCGGAAACGCGATCGTCGATTTCACCGCAAGGCCCGGCTTTGCTAAGCTCGGGCCATGAACAAACCGAAACTCACCGAACTTTTCGCCCATCCGCAATTCATTTTTTTCTGGCTGGCCCGTCTGGCGGGCACGCTCTCCCAGCAAATGCTGATGGTGGCTGTTGCCTGGCAGATGTACGACATCACCGGCAGCGCCTGGGATCTCGGCCTGGTCGGTCTGTTCCAGTTCGTGCCCGCGTTGTTGCTGACCCTGCCGGCCGGCCATCTGGTCGACAAGTTGCGGCGCGGACGGATTTTCGCCATGTGCCTGCTGGTGCAGGGCGGCGTTGCCTTGCTGCTGGTGCTGGCGACGGAGGGCAGCTTCGTTTCGCGCGAACTGATCCTCGGATTATCCGTCGTGCTTGGCGCCTGCCGCGCCTTCCAGATGCCGACCCAGCAGGCGCTGGTGCCGATGCTGGTGCCCACGGTTCTGCTCGAACGCGCCGTGACCCTGGCGTCCACCGGCATGCAGGCCGCGATCATCGGTGGCCCGGCGCTCGGCGGCATCATTTACGTCGCCGGCGCGGCCTGGGTTTACGGCACCTGCACGGCCTTGCTGCTGATCGCCTTCGCGCTGATGCTGGGCGTGCACGACGCCTATCATCCCTCCACGGAGAAAGCGAGCCTGAGCAGCGTGCTGGCCGGTGTCGAGTATGTCTGGAAGAACAAGCTGCTGCTCGGCGCCACCTCGCTCGATCTCTTTGCCGTACTGCTCGGCGGGGCGACCGCGCTGTTGCCGATCTACGCCCGCGACATTCTGCACACCGGGCCGGAAGGACTGGGCCTGCTGCGGGCAGCGCCGGCGGCCGGGGCGCTGCTGATGTCGCTGATCCTGCTGCGCTGGCCGATCCACCGCAGGGTTGGCGCGTGGCTGATGAGTTCGGTCGCAATTTTCGGGCTGGCGACGCTGGTTTTCGGCCTGTCCGAACATTTCGCCCTCTCGCTGCTTGCACTGGCCGTGACCGGCGCCTTCGACCAGATCAGCGTCGTCATGCGCATGACCCTGGTCCAGCTCGAAACCCCCAACGAGATTCGCGGCCGGGTGTCTGCGGTCAACTCGATTTTCATCGGTGCTTCCAATCAGTTGGGCGAATTCGAATCTGGCGCGACCGCCGCCCTCTTTGGGCCGGTCGGCTCGGTGGTGATCGGCGGGGTAGGGACGTTGCTGGTTGCGGCCAGCTGGGTGCGGCTGTTCCCGGCGCTGGCTCGGCGTGACCGGATGGTGGAATAGGTTGCTGTGCGAGGTCCCGAGTTTTTGAGGTTGCAAAAGTCGCGCCGAATAACTGGCTGACCCCCGCAATTAAGCTGTCATTTGACGATCAGTTGGCGTCGGCGATTAATCGGCCACAGCCTGTCAGGCAGCCGGCGGTTGAAGTGCGATAACAGCCATGCCAATGAGGGCAATCGTTGCCCCCGATACATCCCAACGGGTTAATGAAATGCCATCTACAAATTTTAGCCAGACCAACGCCACAGCGATATACATGCCGCCATAGGCTGCATAAGTTCTCCCCGCGGCAGATGGGTGTAGTGTTAGAAGCCAGGCGAAAAGGGCCAATGAGACTGCTGCCGGTATCAAAAGATACAACGGCTTACCCTGCCGTAGAACGAGCCAAGGAAGGTAACAGCCGATGATTTCAGCTAGTGCTGTCAGGGCAAACAAAAAGCTTAGACGTAGCAGTTCCAAGGCTCGCTCCAGTGAATTTTGGTTCTATTTTTGCACATCCATCGATCGCCGCTTCTGGCCGGCTACCCTGTCAGCCTCGCGCTCCAAAGCGGCCGTCACCAAGAATGTTGTTGCGGCCAACGGCTGCTTACTACCAGAGGCCATTGGCAGTTCTTGCCCATAGCAGTCATTCAAGGGCGACTTTATGCTAACGTGCTGGATTGCTGCTTTTCGCGACTTTGTAGCAGCCATGTTCTACAAGATCAAATCCTCGAAAGCCCATAACTGTGCCGTTTTTGGGCGATATGACAGTCCGATGTTAGGGGGCAAAACTGTCTTCCGAAAACAGAGTTGGGCGTCACTAGGTAGTGCTCTCGCCAAGGCTGCAGATGCACCCCAAAAATATATAGATATATATTGATATCCACTGGATATCGACTATTATCACTCTGTAATCTAACCGGAGTGATCTAGCCATGGAATCAATCTCTATTCAAATCTCCGCAGCTTTGTACACCTCAATTTATGAGCGTTATCGCGAAGAAACCAGTTCCGTCATCACCGCGTGTCTATCACAACTTCTAAATGCCGAAGGCTCCGAGGAAGCGGCGAATGAAGCAGGCGGACTTCAGCATCCTAGGCCCAGTGCCGGAACCATAACTGGAAGAGTTTGGGAGATTGCCGACCGTATCCTTAAGGAGACCGGAACGGCAAATCGCGAAACAGTAACCAAGGCATGCATGCATGAAGGCATCAACGTCAACACTGCTAACACGCAGTTCTCATACTGGCGTAAGGCAAATCCATAAAGGTGCGCCGCCCAATAATCCGGTCCAGCGGACAGTCCGCCAACTTGGCTGTCGGCCTGCCGCTGACCTTTGTCGTTATGTTTCCAAAGAAAAGGGCAGTTCATGAGCTACTGTGCGAATGCATTTAACGTAATGATTGCTTCTCCTGGTGACGTCGCCTCCGAGCGTTCGATCATTCGTGATGTGATCTATGAGTGGAATGCCGTTCATGCGAGCGTGCGGAAGATCGTTCTGCTGCCGATTGGATGGGAGTCCCATTCTTCTCCGGAAATGGGGGCATCACCTCAATCCATAATCAACAACCAAATCTTGGGCAAATGTGATCTTTTAGTAGGTGTTTTCTGGACAAGGATTGGGACCGCTACAGACAACTTCGCTAGCGGTACTGTTGAAGAGATAGAGCGGCATATTGAATCAGGAAAACCAGCCATGCTCTATTTTTCCAGCCAGCCTGTGGCTATGGATACGGTCGATCTTGAGCAGATAGCAAGACTTAAAGCCTTTAAGGACTCCTGTCGAGCTCGTGGGCTTTTTGAAAGTTATGACAGTCACTCAGACTTCAAAGAGAAGTTTTATCGCCACCTTCAACTGAAGGTCAATGAACATTCCTTATTCAAGGTAGCCGGTGATGAGGTAGCAGCAGAACTGATTGAATCAAAGACGCAGCTTCCTGCACTGTCATCCGAGGCTCGTATCCTGTTGAAAGAGGCGAGCCTAGATCCGCATGGCACGATTTTGTATGTTCGATATCTCAGTGGTACCGATATTCAGACCAATGGAAAGAATGTCATACCCTCTGGCGAACGGAGAGAGATTGCTAAGTGGGAGCAGGCTTTGGAGGAGCTAACGAACAAGGGGCTTGTCGTAGCACGCGGCCACAAAGGCGAAATGTTTGAGGTTTCGAATCTTGGTTACCAAATAGCGGACATGATTGCACTGTAAACATAAACATTCGCTCCAGCGAAACTACCCCGGTAGCCGCTGAGCTAATACGTTGAATGGCCGCTTCCCAATAGGCTGACTGTCGCGTTTGGGCACAAAGTGTGAGTAGAAGGATACGATAACCGGTCTCTCGGAGTCATCGGGCCAGGTTTTTTTGCGCCAATTGGTCGAATGGCCACAGAACTACTGCTGCCGCTCAAGCAGTAAGTCTTCAATGACCCTTCTGGTAAAAATCCAGTCTTTCACCTTCATTGCGGTGACCGGCAGTCAATCGGCCTGAATGTTTATTGATGGCTTGCGATTTGGGCAAAAGCTCCTCTTCCTCGGCAGTCGTTCAAACATTTCCAACAAAAAATCCTGGCGATCGGTCTGAGCGGCTGCATAGCGAAAATTGTTACTCACCCTCACGACTCGAAGGCGACTGATGCGCAGAGCAGCCTCAATGACAGCTATGTAATCATCAGGCTGCCGCTTGCTACGGCTTGAAAAGCCAGCAGAAAACGACGAACATGCCGCCCCTTTGTCGATCTTCCGACTGTGTTGCCAAAGGCATATTCGGCCGATCGAACCCCTCTTTATCAGCGAAACAGCCATGACCTTCAAAGACAGTTCTGCGCAATTTCAGATCGTCGATCTCGCGATGATCGAGCCCGACTTAAAGCATGCTCGGCGACACATCGACGAAGGCAGCCTGAAAGGCTTGGCCAACTCGATCCGGAGAATCGGGGTCATCCATCCCATCGTGGTTCGTCCGGCCAATGTCGATGGGCGCTACACCGTCGTTGTGGGGGAGCGCCGTCGGCAAGCATCCATCCTGGCAGGAGAAAAGACGGTGCCGGTTGTCATTCGGTCGTGTCACCCTGATCAGACTCTTGAGGTGCAAGTCTTCGAGAACATTGGTCTCGGTGTTCGCTCTGCCTTGGAGCCACGGGATATGTCCGATGCCATTCAGGCAATTGCCGAACGCTTCGAGACCTCCGAAGAGGCCGCGAAATATTTTGGTCGTCCGCCGACCTGGCTCAACCAGGCGACAGCAGCGGCAAATTTGTCTGAAAAGGTGGTGGCTTTGCTCGACTCCGGAAAAATTTCCAGCACCGGCACCGCCGTCCAGCTTGAGAAGTTGGCCAGAAAAAATGAGGCCAAGGCCGATTTCCTGATCGATCAGATCGAACAACTGCCCGAGGGTGAAAAAGTCTCGAAGAAAGTTGTCGATAAGGCGCTCTTCGAAGAAACCGGACGCCGCAAGAAAAATGACGAGACAGCTTCTGTTACGGCGCCTGCCTTCAGTGCCGCTTCAGCCAGCCCGGAGTCACCGGACAACACAGCGGTTCTTCTTCCTTGGGAAGATGCGCCAACACCGTCCGCTGGTGCCGCAGCCGCCGCCTCCGTTCGCAGCAGGGTTAATCCGGGCAAGGTAAGGCTTGTCGCCGAAATCCTCGGGTTGAGCGATGGCGACGAAGAAGAGGTTCTGGTTCGGCTGATTGATGAGTTTTTGGCCTTGAAACGAAGCTAAGCTTCGCTGCATGCCAGCATCGAGAGTCATCCGTATTGCACGGTCAACCGGAAAAAACGGGCAAAAATCAGCGTTCCTTGCTGCCAATGACGCCCCACAGCGTCCTGAATTTCCCGGTCAGACTCAGGCGCTCATCGGACAGCGCCTCAAGGAAGTCCGACAGGCGTTTCGAGCGGGCGACGGCGAAGAGGACCAGCCCGACGAAGACGCTGGTTGCGATCAGGCCGTGCAGGGCACGTTCGGGCCAGGCGCCTTCGCCGAAGGCGATGATGTTCATGCCGAAGTAGCCGGTGGTCACTGTGGCGATCAGGCCGAGAATGGTGATCACGGTCAGCCGGACGACGGTGTTGGATTGCCGGCGTTGCGAATCGCTGTCGAGGTAGTGGCTCATTTCGCGGATTTCGTCACGCACGTCGTCGTACATGCCTTCGTTGCGCAAATGGTTGGAGCACAGCCGGTACATCGCCTGCACATGCGGCCGCTCCGACAGCTCGTGGAACCAGTAGCGGTGCGTGAAGCGCAGGAAAGTTTCGAAATTGGCGCGGATCCGCCGCTTGAAGCGACGTACCGAGTTGTCGTTGCGAATGTCGAGATCGTTGACTGCATCGACCAGTATTTCGGAAAAGACCAGCAGCGAGGCACGATGCAGATGGGCGATCAGGAAGACGAGAAAATACTGGTGGCGGAACTGCGCCAGTACGCCGCGTTCGGCATCCATGAAAAACGGGAAGGCGGTATCGCCGACGACGGTAAAGGCATTGCCGGTGCACATGAAACGGGTGTTCGGGCCGGCTTCGCTATTCGTCCAGAAGCGATCCTGACAGAAACGCTTTTCGAATTCGATGACCGCCGGCTCGTTGATCGGCAGGTTTTCGTTCGGGTGCAGCATGGTGGCCAGCCCGATGCGTATCCATTCCTCGCGGCTTAGGGAGCGTGGCTGCTCCATCGCCAGAAAAGCCATCACCGGCATGCGTTGATATTCGATCAGCCGATAGCGCAACTCGCCTGCCTCGTCGGAGTGCGCCAGCACCAGCGGCCGCAGCAGGCAGGCCCAGTGTTCGGAAATGCAGGGGCTGCGATGCCGGGAGACATAGCGGAGGTATTTTTCGCGTCGTTCGGCATCGGAACGCGCCATCACCTCGCCATCGATCCCGATCCACTCGGCCAGATAAACGTTGTGCAAACCCTCGCCACCTTCTTCCCAGCCTGAAGGGTAGGCCCGGCCGAAACGAAAGAGAATGTCGCGCACGGTATCCAGCGGCAAATTGCTGCCGCGCACCTCGAGATTGAGTTGCACCAGATCGAGGTCGTGGAAGAAATAGAGGTCGAGATGGACGATGTGCAACTCGATCGGCGCCTGCCCCTGGCGCAGGGTCAGGCGCAGTTTGGCAATATCCTTGCGCCGGAAAACGTGCATCGGCGAGTCTCCCGGTAAATCGCCCGGCGGGTCATCCGGCGATGCATTGCGCGAGCGTCCTTCGCCGTAGAGAAAGCGCTGGACATAGGGCAGGAAGGAGACGAATTCCCGGTAATGACGCTCCTGGAACTGGCTCGGGTCGTCGGTGAACTCGTCGTCGATTCGCCGCCACTGCCCGGCCGCCTGGGTCGCCTCGAAAATCTCCCAGTGCCGTCCCTCGCTCCCGTCAATCGCCAACGGTTCAAGCTGCAGGGGCCAGACCAGGCTGGCATGAAACAGTCGCACGCGACCGTCGTCTTGAATTTCGGTGGGTGAGGACACAAAGGCTCCCGGCGTTAAGTGGCGCAAGGCGGATTCTAGTGGGTGTACTACGCCAGGCGTTCGATCTTCACAACCAGAAGCGCTCGCCCCGGTAGAGAAATTCATGCTGGTGCACGACGACGTTGTCCTTCTCGATCAGCACCACGGCGTAACCCGGCGTCTCCTGATTGCCCGGTACTTCGTGGGCGGTGACCATGTCGAAGGCTACCTGATGGTTGGGCGAACGTACGCACGAGAACGGAATGCCGTGCCAGCTGCCGCCGAGCGGGCGGTGCAGGTGGCCGATAAACAGATGGCGGATGAACTGGCGGTGCGGTTCGAGGACTGCCCAAAAAGCGGCCGGGTCGCGCAGCGCGTATTGGTCCATCGACGGAATGCCGACCGCCAGAGGTGGGTGGTGCATTGCCAGCCAGATTGGCCGGCTGCCGTTTTCTGCCAACTGGCGCGCCAGCCACGCCTGCCGGATGGCGCAGTATTCGCCGCCGGGAAAACCGCTTTTCAGCGTGTCCAGCAACAAAAAGCGGCCGACTGGCGTTTCGATGACCGTTTGCACGAAACCCGCTTCGTCACGACCGATGTCGGGAAACTGTCGGCAGAGGGCGGCCCGGTCATCATGATTGCCGGGCAGCAGGTAGGTTGGCATCGGCAAGCGGGCCAGCGTTTCGGCCAGCCGGGCATAGGCGCTGGCGCTCCCGGTGTCGGCCAGGTCGCCGGTGAGCAGGCAGAAATCCGCATCGGCATGTTCGCGCAGGATGCTGTCCACCAGCGCATCAAGGCGTTCATCCGGCCGGCTGCCGAAAAGCGCCAGTCCTGGCGTGCCGAGATGAAGGTCGCTGAGATGGATGATTTTCATGGTGCCCTCCGGTCCGGCTTGGGCCAACGGGAATATCCGGGTAATAAGCTGGTTGACCGCATCGCTCCGGCGGAGGTTCGGCTTGTCGTCAAACCAGCTTGTCTGCCGTGTGCCGGTTTTTCGTTAAAAAATGTCGTTGACCGCAGCAATGCCGAGAACAGCTTTCAGGGAGCCGGAGTCTCGCGGTAGGCCGAAGGCGCCATTCCGCTCCAGCGTCTGAAGGCACGGGTAAAGGCGCTTTGCTCGGAGAAGCCGAGCAGGAAGGCAATTTCGGTGACTGATTTACTCGGGTCGTCGAGATAGCGCCGTGCCAGTTCGTGGCGCGCCTCGTCGAGCATCTCCTGGTAAGTCAGGCCCAGCTCGCCCAGCTTGCGTTGCAGGGTACGCTGGCTCATGCCGAGCGCCGTCGCGGTTTGATGCACCGGGGGCGGGCCCGAGGTCAGTTCGCGCAACAGGTAAGCCTTGCTGCGGCTGAGAAGGTCGTCCTGAAATAACTCGGCCAGTTGTTTCGTCAGGATCGCATCAAAAGTGTTGGCCAGTGGAATGTTGGCCGACGGCAGCGGTTTGTCCGCTGTTGCACGGTCTAGCAGGAAGCTGTCCTCGGTGGCGCCAAACTGGATGTCGCAACCGAAAAATTCCCGCCACGGCGCCGGGTCGGCGGGTTCTGGCCGGCGCAGGTGAAGTTCGGCGATAGTGAGCTGCTTGCCGAAATTAGTCCGGCACATGTCGAGCAGGATAGCCAGGGTGAAGTCGGTGATCAGATGGCCGATCGGTGCCTCGCCACGGCCGTGGTCGTAGCGCAAACGCAGGCCGGCCGGCTCTTCGGTGACGTGATAGGAAAATTTTTCACCAAGAATGCGGGCGAAACGCTCCAGCCGTTTCAGGCCGGTGTGCAAGGTCCGGCTGGATAGCCAGGCGTAACCCATAGTGCCAAGGTTGGAGGGGTGCCAGCATTCGGCGGCGCGCAAGGCAAAGGCCGGATCGGGAATTTGTGTGCCAGCTTTTGCAAAAGCGACATCGCCAAGGCGACTGGGGAGGCGCGCCTGCACATCGCGAAGTATCTCCGGACGCACCCCCAGTTCGCGCAGGAACTGTTGCGGGTCGATGTCATGCTGTTCGACAAGGCGCAACAGCATCAGCCAGACAGTAGCCAGTGTGCTTTCCGTTTTCAGCATGATGGACGGACTCCTGGTTAGCCGAATTTGATAATGGCATGAATAGTCATGCGAAAGGCGTGCAGGGTCAAGTATCGCCAGGCGATGCTGCGTAAGCTCAAGGGGCGACTCATGGACCGGCCAAACAAGGACAAATGAAATTGGCCGTGGTCT
>CAYWNX010000017.1:0-17766 GCA_964459735.1 uncultured Dechloromonas sp.
CTCGTGCGCGGCACCGGCAGCAACCAGCCCGGAGACCACATAAGGCATGCCGGCAATTTCCGGCGTGGCGAGGACGATTACGTCCGGATTCATCGACAGCTCGGCCAGTTGCAAAATACCGTCGTGATTGATGTCTTCAATACTTATCAGCCCGACCTTGGTCCATGCCGCAACCCAGCTCGGTAGCTTGGCAATGGGAATTTCGGCGAGATGAGTCAAGACTTCGTACTTGGCAAAGACCGCGTAGGCCGGGGCTGTCACATACAGAAGCAGAATAAAGAGCAGAGACCAGAAGACGGAATCACGGGCCTGACCGACGGTAGGTGTGGTGTAGTAGCGAATCAGCAAGTGCGGCAGGGCGGCCGTGCCGACGGTAAGGCAGAAAATGAGCGCAAGGAAATTGATGCGTAGCGATAGCTGTTCTGCCTCAACGCCCGGAAAGGCCTCGACATGGTGAATCGGCGGCTTGCTGCGGTCAACCGCCAAAAACATGGCATTTTCCCAGCGCACCCGGGCCTGATCAGGGTCTTGGGGCAAATCTCGCCGCTTACGCTCAAGGACGACGATGTCCTTCATCTGGGCATCGCTGGCTTTTAACTGGTTGATATCGCTTGATAGCTGTTCGCGCTCATGAGTCAGCGAATACGGCAATTGCATGATCTTCTGGGCGTAAAGATCGGCTTGCTCCCGGTACATTTGCCTAACCTCGATTTCGACCGGGGCGTCAAACAGGCGATTCTCCAACTGGGTGACCTCTTGAATCACTCGCCCATAGACCACCTGTGGCACCGGGTTCCCGGTCACGTTATACGAAAGAATTGCGACCGGGGTAACGTAGGCAATAATCAAAATGACGTACTGTGCGACCTGCGTCCAGGTCACTGCCCGCATGCCGCCGAGGAACGAGCAAACCAGAATCCCGGCCAAGCCGACGAATACGCCAATCTCGAATTGCAGGCTGACAAAACGGCTGGTGATCACGCCAACACCGTAAATCTGGGCAACCACATACACAAAAGAAGCCAGAATTGCTGCCCCGACGGCGACCAGACGAATTGCATTGCCGCCGTAACGCGCACCGAGAAAATCCGGAATGGTGTATTGACCGAAACGCCGCAGATAAGGCGCAAGCAACAGTGCCACTAGGACAAAGCCGCCGGTCCAGCCAATCACGTAAGCCAACCCCTGAAAGCCGGATAAATAGAGCGTCCCGGCCAGCCCCATGAAGGAGGCGGCACTCATCCAGTCCGCCCCGGTCGCCATACCGTTAAAGAAGGCAGGTACGCGGCGACCGGCAACATAATATTCGGAGACATCAGAGGTACGACTGGCAATGCCGATCACGGCATACATCGAGATGGTAAAAAACAGGAAGGCGTAGCCTATCCAGCGCGGCGGCATGCCATGCTGTTCAAGCACGGCCAGAGCGAGGATAAAAAACAGGAAAGTCCCTGTGTAATACAGGTAGTACTTCTGAAGCCTGGTCAATTGGATACGCATGAGTTCATGAACGACTGGATAACGGCTTTGCAAGCCGGGATGCCTCCTTGAATTCAGGAGGCCCGATATATCAACGAACAGAACAGAAAATCAAAGGCTTCAAGCTGCGGGAGACAAATACAGCAAAAACAAAAAACCCGCATAGCTTTTGGCTGTGCGGGTTTGATGAGGTCTGGCGGAGACGCAGGGATTCGAACCCTGGATCCAGGTTTTGCCCGGATGCACCCTTAGCAGGGGTGTGCCTTCGACCACTCGGCCACGTCTCCATCAGGAAGGCGCGGATGATATAGGCTCCGCGCCATTTGGTCAAACCTTACTGATCGAGACCGAAGGTACGGTGCAGGACACGGACAGCCAGTTCCAGATATTTCTCGTCGATAACGACGGAAATCTTGATCTCGGAGGTGGAGATCATCTGGATGTTGATGCCTTCATCGGCCAGCGCCTTGAACATCTGGCTGGCAACGCCTGGGTGGGAGCGCATGCCGACGCCGACGGCGGAAACCTTGCAGATCTTGTTGTCGCCGGTGATCTCACGCGCACCCAGCTTGGCTTTGACGGTTTCCAGAATACCCTGGGCCTTGGCGAATTCGCCGCGGTTGACGGTGAAGGAGAAGTCCGTGGTGCCATCGTGGCCGACGTTCTGGATGATCATGTCGACGTCGATATTGGCGTCGGCGATCGCGCCGAGAATTTGATAGGCAATACCCGGGGTATCCGGGACGCCGAGCATGGTGAGCTTGGCTTCGTCGCGGTTGAAGGCGATGCCGGAGATGATCGGTTGTTCCATGTTTTTGTCTTCCTCAACAGTGATCAGCGTGCCTTCCCCTTCATCCTGGAAGCTGGAAAGAACGCGCAGTTTGACCTTGTACTTGCCGGCGAATTCGACCGAGCGGATCTGCAGCACCTTGGAGCCGAGGCTGGCCATTTCCAGCATCTCTTCAAAGGTGATGGTGTCGAGCTTCTTGGCTTCCGGCACGACGCGCGGGTCGGTGGTGTAAACGCCATCGACATCGGTGTAGATCTGGCATTCGTCAGCCTTCAGCGCCGCAGCGAGTGCCACGCCGGAGGTATCGGAACCGCCGCGGCCGAGAGTGGTGATGTTGCCGTCGGCATCGACACCCTGGAAGCCGGCAACGACAACCACATGGCCGCTATCAAGATCGCGGCGCATATTGGCTTCGTCAATCGACAGAATGCGGGCCTTGGTAAAGGTACTGTCGGTCAGCACCTTGACCTGACCGCCGGTGTAGCTTCTCGCCTTGCAGCCGATTTCCTTGAGAGCCATCGCCAGCAAGCCAATGGTGACTTGCTCGCCGGTGGACATCAGCATGTCCAGCTCACGCGGATCGGGGTTGGCCTGAATTTCCTTGGCCAGCGCAATCAGCTTGTTGGTTTCGCCACTCATTGCCGAAAGGACAACGACAACCTGATGCCCCTGAGCCTGAAATTTAGCGACCCGTTTTGCGACATTCTTGATGCGCTCGGGATTGGCGACTGAGGTGCCGCCGTACTTTTGAACAATCAACGCCATGGATTTGTCCGGTTAATCGTTGGAAACATGAAAAAGAGGGCGGGATTTTACCCTGCCCCGAGCTTTTTCTGAAGAAATGGATGCTTTAGAGATCAGCCAAAGCACGCAAATGAGCACCGACGCTACGCGCCAGCGAGGTCATCACATAGCCGCCTTCGAGCATGGAAACGATGCGTTTGTCACACATCTCGGCGGCCAGTTTTTTCAGGTGTTCGGTACACCAGGCGAAGTCTTTTTCGAGCAGCTTGAGGCCGCCCATGTCGTCTTCGTAATGACCGTCGAAACCGGCCGAGATGAAAATCATCTGCGGCTTGAATTCCTTGAGGCGCGGCGTCCACACCTGGGTGACGGCATCGCGGAACTCTTCGCCGCCGCAACCTGCGGCCAGCGGCACATTGCACATGTTGGCTGCCGGCTTGTCGGCGCCACTGTAGGGATAGAACGGATGCTGGAAAATGCTGCACATCAAGACCTGCTCATCGCCGGCGAAACAGTTTTCGGTACCATTGCCGTGGTGCACGTCGAAGTCGATGATTGCGACGCGTTCCAGACCGTGCACTTTGAGGGCATGGCGAGCGGCAACACCGATGTTGTTGAAGAAGCAGAAACCCATCGGTGTTGCTTTTTCGGCGTGGTGGCCAGGTGGGCGGACAGCGCAAAAGGCGTTTTCGCATTCGCCGCTCATCACCAGGTCGACCCCAAGGCAACCGGCCCCCGCCGCACGCAAGGCCGCCTGCCAAGTATGCGGGTTCATCGCGGTATCCGGGTCGAGGTGCACCACACCATGCTCCGGCGAGGCACGCTTGAGACGTTCGAGATGAGAGGCCGGATGGACGCGCAGCAGTTGCTCGAAGGTGGCGAGCGGTGCTTCGTGATAACTGAAATAGGCATCGATCCCTTGAGCAATCAGGTGATCATTGATGGCAGTCAGACGTTGCGGGCATTCCGGGTGATGCGAGCCCATATCATGCAACAAACAGTCGCGATGGGTGATGAAGGCAGTGGTTGTCACTTGTTCTCTCTCTGCGAACCGGCGCTCGAAGCGGCGCACGTCGAAATGCCATTATCGTCCCATTCCGCGCATGGCTTCAAGCATTAGAATTTGTCGCAATACTTAACGAGGAATTACTGCATGTTTGGCCTCCCGAACCCGTCACCCCTCTCCGGACGCGCCCAGCCGTTCGATGCCGTCCTCCAACAGGCGGGAAAAATCATTTTGGGCAAGGAAATTGAAATCCGTCAGGCCATAGCCTGCCTGCTGGCCGGTGGCCATCTACTGATCGAGGATCTGCCCGGGATGGGCAAGACAACGCTGGCGCATGCGCTGGCCCGCTTGCTCGGCCTGCAGTTTTCGCGCGTTCAATTCACCAGCGATTTATTGCCGGCCGACATTACCGGTGTTTCAATTTTCGACCGCGAGAAGAGCGAGTTCCGCTTCCTGCCCGGGCCGGTATTTGCCCAATTGCTGCTGGCTGACGAAATCAACCGGGCCACACCGAAAACCCAAAGCGCGCTGCTTGAAGCGATGGAGGAAGGCCAGGTCACCACCGAGGGTCAGACACGGGATCTGCCCCGCCCCTTCTTCGTGATCGCCACGCAGAACCCGGCCCATCAGATCGGGACCTTCCCATTGCCCGAATCGCAGCTTGACCGCTTTTTGATGCGGATCGAACTCGGTTACCCGGATCGCGCGGCCGAGCGCGCCCTGCTGCTCGCCGGCAGCCAGCGAATGCAGGCGGAGGCGCTGGTGCCGCTGATTCAGGCCGCTGATTTGCCGGCCTTGCAAATGGCGGTTGCCGCCATTCACGCTGCCGGCCCGCTCATTGACTACGTGCAGGCGCTGGTTGAAGGCAGCCGCCAGACACCCATCTTCCAGCATGGCCTGTCGCCCCGCGCCGGCCTGGCGCTGCTCGCTGCGGCGCGGGCCTGGGCCTGGCTGGCCGGACGCGACATGGTGCTGCCCGATGACGTGCAGGCGGTTTTCCCCGCCGTTGCCCGCCACCGGCTACGCTCGGCGCAGGGCAGCGGCTTTGCCAGTACTGAAGAGATCAGCACCCTGATCCGCAGCGTTGCCATTCCCTGATCAAGCTGTGGGCATCGTCGCCACCCTGCAACAAAAATTGTTTCGCTGGCAGAGCGATGGCAGCGCGCCGTTACGTCTCGGCCAGCGCCGCATATTCATTATGCCGACGCGCGGCGGACTGCTGTTTGCGCTGGCCCTGATCGTCATGCTGCTGGGGGCCATCAACTACACCCTGGCGCTGGGCCATGCGCTGGTTTTCCTGCTGGCCGGCCTGGGCATCGTTGGCATGGTGCACACCTTTCGCAACCTGCATGGATTGATCATCACCCCGGGTCGCTGCGAAGCGGTTTTTGCCGGCGAAATGGCGCACTTTCAATTGACACTCGGCAATGATCGCCACACCCCTCGCCTGACGCTTGAACTGGAAGCTGAAAAGGACCAAACGGTGATTGCTGCGGTCAACGCCAAAGAAAGCTCAAAAATCAGTATTCCGGTCAGCGCACGCCAACGCGGCTGGCTGGAACTGCCGCGGGTTCGGTTATCCACGCGCTACCCGCTCGGCCTCTTTGTCGCCTGGAGCTATCTGCAACCGGCGATGCGCTGCCTGGTATATCCGCAGCCGATCAGTTCCCCCTTACCGGTTCCCGCTCCGGCAATCTCCAGCGGCGAACAGAGCGGCGATGGCGGCCAGGAAGATTTCGCCGGCTTCCGCGAAAGGCAGCCGGCCGACTCGCTACGCCATGTTGCCTGGAAAGCCAGCGCCCGCGAGGCCGGCGAGCGGCCCTTGATGGTCAAGCAATTTGCCGGCGGCGCCCAGCTTGAAATGCAACTGGATCTGGCACTGACCGACCCGGCACTGCCGCTCGAAAAGCGCTTATCCCGGCTCGCCGGCTGGGTGCTGGCCGCCGAGGCAGCGGGCTGCAGCTACGGTCTACGCCTGCCCGGGCAGGAAATTTCGCCCAATGCCGACGACGCCCAACAGCGGCGCTGTCTCGAAGCCCTCGCCCTGTTTCAACCATGAGCACACCGGCCCGTCTGGCGCTCGATCACACCGCCGTACCCTGGCTTTTCGCCGCGGCTCTGGTCACGATCGCCCCGCATTTTTTGCATCAGCCCGTCTGGCTGAGCGCCTTTGCCGGGCTGATGCTGTTCTGGGGTGGCTGGCTGTGGTGGCAGAACCAGCGCCTGCCCGGTCGCTGGCTGCTGGCGCTGCTGGTGATCGCCGGCTGCGCCGGTATTTTTGTCGAATTCCGCACGCTGTTCGGGCGCGAAGCCGGCGTCGCCATGCTGGTCATTTTCATGGCGATGAAACTGCTCGAAGTAAAAAGCCAGCGCGATGCGATGGTCGTCGTCACGCTGGGCTATTTCCTGCTGCTCACCCATTTTTTTAATTCGCAAAGCATCCCGACTGGCCTCTGGCTGTTGACCGCCCTGTGGATGGTGACCGCGACGCTGGTGCGCCTGCATGGCGGCCCGGCCAGCACCCGGCGCGCCACGTTGCGCTACGCCGCCGTGCTCGGCGCCCAGGCCATTCCCTTCATGCTTGTGCTCTATATCCTTTTTCCGCGCATCGCCGGCCCGCTCTGGGGCTTGCCGCAGGATGCCCATGCCGGCAAGACGGGGCTATCCGAAACCATGGCGCCGGGCAGCATTTCCAGCCTGGCGCAAAGCAGCGAAATCGCCTTCCGTGTTCGCTTCGACGCTGACATTCCCGCCAAAGACAAACTCTACTGGCGCGGCCCGGTCATGGAGAGTTTCGACGGCACCACCTGGCGCCCCTTTCCCGGCCGCCAGGCGGCCGAACGCCTCGAACTCATCTCTTCGCCGATCAGCTACGAAACCACGCTGGAAGCGCATAACCAGCGCTGGCTGCTGGCGCTGGATGCACCCGGCGGCCTGCCCGCGGAAATTGCGCTGAATGGCACGTTGACCGCAGCATCGCGCCAACCGATCAGTACCCGCCAGCGTTTCAGGCTTTCCGCCAGCCTCGACTACCGTTTCAATACCGCTGAAGATCCGGCCGTGCTGCGCCGCAATCTGGCGCTGCCGGCTGGACAGAATCCGCGAACCCGCCAGTTGGCCAATGACTGGCGGGAAGGAGAACAATCGCCCGATGCCATCATCCGCAAAGCCCTCGCCCTGTTCGCCAAGGAATTTTTCTACACGCTGCGCCCGCCGCTGCTCGGCGAGAACGGCGTCGATGATTTCCTCTTTCAAACCAAGCGCGGCTTCTGCGAACACTATGCCGCCGCCTTCGTTGTCCTGATGCGCAATGCCGGCATTCCGGCCCGCGTCGTCGGCGGCTACCAGGGCGGCGAACGCAATCCGGTCGATGGCTATCTGGTGGTGCGCCAGTCGGATGCTCATGCCTGGGCCGAAGTCTGGCTGGAGGGGCGCGGCTGGGTGCGCGTTGACCCAACGGCGGCAGTATCCCCGAGCCGCATCGAAACCGGGATTCTCGATGCACTCCCGGAAGGCGAACCCTTGCCGGCGCTGATTCAAATCCGCAGCGAATGGCTGCGCACCCTGCGCCATCGCTGGGAAGCGGTCAATAACGCCTGGAACCAGCAGGTGCTGGGTTACGACCCACAACGCCAGCGCGAACTGCTTTCCCACCTCGGCCTGCCGGATGCCGACTGGCGCAGTCTGGCCACCGTACTCGGCATTGTCTGCAGCCTGTTGCTCGCCGGCATCACCGCCTGGACGCTTTACCAGAAGCCACGCCACGATCCGGCGACTCGTCTCTGGCATAAAGCCCTGCGACAGCTGGCCCGAAGGCAAGTAAACTACGCCCCCTGGGAAACGCCGCTCGCCCTCGCCCAGCGTGTGCAACGCGAACGCCCGGAACTGGCAGAGCCGTTCAACCACGTCGTCGAGGCTTATCTGCTGGCTCGCTACGGCAAAAACAACAACGATCTGCAAACACTGCGCACCGCAATCGCGCAACTGCCCTGATGGAGATGGATTTGAAACACATTTTTGGCGCCCTGCTACTCGCCGCCCTTACCGGACTATGCAGCGCCGCGCCCAACAGCAAAACTTTCGCCGATGATCCCGCAGTCATCGACTTCGCCCGCGACCTCGAACAACGCCACGGCTTCAATGCCGATGAACTGCTCGCCCAGTTTGCCCAGACGCGCTCCAACCCGCGGGTGCTGGAACTGATCAAGCCCCCCGTCTCGCCGCTGCAGCGCTCCTGGGAACGCTACCGGCCGCGCTTTTTGAACGAGCGCCGGATCAACGGCGGCGTCCAGTTCTGGCAGGAAAATCAACTCACCCTGGCCCGCGCCCGCGCTCTTTACGGCGTGCCGGAAGAAATCATCGTCGCCATCATCGGCGTCGAAACGGAATATGGCAGCAATACCGGCGGCTTCCGCGTCCTTGAAGCGCTGGCGACGCTGGCCTTCAATTACCCGCGCCGCGCCGATTTTTTCCGTACCGAACTGGAGCAATTCCTGCTGCTTGCCCGCGAAAACGGCCTGGAGCCGATCAGCGTCAAAGGCTCGTTCGCCGGCGCCATCGGCATCCCGCAATTCATGCCCGGCAGCCAGCGCCGCTATGCCGTCGATTTCGACGGCGACCAGCGTGTCGATCTTTCCGGCAGCGTCAATGACGCCATCGGCAGCGTTGCCCGCTTTCTCGAACAACACGGCTGGGTCGCCGGCCAACCCATTGCCACCCGTGCTTTAACCAATAGCGAACCGCCAAGTACCCTGCTCGAAGCCGGCATTCGCCCCAGCCTGAAAGTGGCCGATCTCTCCGAACAAGGCATTCTTTCCAGGGCCGAACCACAAGCCAGCGTTGCACTGATCGACCTCGTTTCACCCGGCCTGGAAACCGAATACTGGCTGGGTTACGAGAACTTTTACGTCATCACCCGCTACAACCGTTCAAGCTTTTACGCCATGTCGGTGTTTCAGCTTGCCGAGGAAATCCGGAGCCGAATGCTGCGGTGAACCGCGTTGGCCAGGCGGCAGGAAACAAGCTGCTTCGTGAACAACGAGCTTGGCGAGTTTGAGGAAATCAGTGCCACCGCTGATCCCAGACCGTCAAATCTCGACGAGATATTTGCATCTGTTTTGATTGCTGCAACGTATAACCTGACAGGAGCCCCAATTTACCGAGGCCAAAACCAATATTCGTAAAATCCGCCAGGCCGGACGGGCTGCGAAATAAGGGATATGAACGTCGCAGACCTGCGCTGTTCCGAGAGGTAGATAGCAGTTTGGAGCGGAGCATGTATCCAGAAGAAAATATTGAAGATGACACCGGGGATGAGCAGCCATCCTCTGACATGCTGGAGGCCCATGCTCCTGACCAAAGCAACCTAGGGCTTTATGCAAAAAAAGTTGAGAATCCCCAACTGCAAGCCTGGATTCTCCGGATTGTAGATCGGGATGAGCAAGCCTTCGCCGCCCTCTATGGGGCGCTGGTAGGCAAGGTCTACGGTTTGGTGAAGCGCATTACCTGCAACCCTCAGTTGGCAGAAGAAGTTACCGAAGACGTGTTCTGGCAGGTTTGGCGCCAGGCGCCACGCTTTGACCCCGAGCGCGGGGTGGCCAGCGCCTGGATCATGACAATGGCCCGCAGTCGGGCGCTGGATGCGCTTCGCCGCCGCGAGAGCTGCGAAGAAATCGATTCGGAAGCGGTAGCCATGGCTGAGGCGGAGGGTGAAGGCAATCCCATGGATCTGCTCGCAGCGGTGGAAATGGATACCCAAGTGCGTCAGGCCCTGGATGCCATCGCCCCCCTGCCTCGACAGTTGGTCGCTCTGGCTTTCTTCAAGGGCTTGTCGCACGAAGAAATCGCCACCCATACCGGTTTGCCCCTTGGGACGGTAAAGTCCCAAATTCGGCGAGCCTTGATCAAACTAAAGGAACTTCTGGGCGGTTTAAGCCCCATGGAAGTGATGACATCATGAACGACAAGAAAGAACAGGACGATATGATGACCCTCATAGCCCCGGCCTTGGCCGAATTTGCCTTGCCGTCAGGCATGCGGCAAGCCCTGCAGGGCCGATTGATGGACCGCCTGAGCGAAAGTATTCGTTGTCACGCCGGGTTGCTGACGGTCAGAGCCAAAGATGGCATATGGAAAAAGGTTAAAGCCGGGGTGCGCTCGAAAACATTAAGCGAGGGGCCTTTTGGTTCATCGGTCCTGATCGAACTCGCCCCCGGAGCGGTATTGCCCGTTCATCGGCACCGCTTTCTTGAAGAGGGCATTGTGCTGACAGGTGGAATGCAAATGGGCGACCTGGACTTGGGTCCCGGGGATTATCACGTCTCGCCCCAGGGCAGCCGCCATGACCAGATCAGTTCTCGCCAGGGAGCGCTGACCTACACGCGCGGGACTTCTATCGGGGATATGGCGGGAGTGGCACTGGAACTTATCGGTGGCCTGATTCCATTTCAGGGCGGCAAGGCGATCACCGTAACCACCACCATGGGTCAGTGGCTCATCATCGCCGACGGGGTTGAAGAAAAGCCGCTATGGCGGGACGGACAGCGGGAGTCCCGCTTTGTCCGCCTGGTGCCGGGTGCCAGCCTGCCGGCCCATCACCATGAACAGGATGAAGAATGTCTGGTCATTAAAGGAGATGTGTTCTTTGGCGACATTCTGGTCCGAAGCGGAGAGTTCCATCTGGCGCGAGCCGGCAGCCAACATGGTGAAGTGATCAGCGACACCGGTGCCTTGCTATTTATTCACGGCGGTATTCGTTCCCAGTAGCCTGTTCTACACGCAGGGTGACATTCCCACCTACAGGTAAAGCGCAGTCAATCCGGCTGCGCTTTTTCTATTGGGGAAAGAACACAATAAGCCCGGCCGAGATCAAGGACTTCCATAGCCAGTTTGAACCACAGGGAAACACAAAAGGTTTCCGGGTACTCGTTTGATTAAAATCAACACTCGGTTCTGGCGTGCGCCCATACTTAAATGGATTTCATCCTATCGGAAGCTGGACAAGACTTCACATGATGCAAGCAATTCGCCTCCTCCTTACCTTCCTGTTTGCCTTATCGGCACTCTTTGCCCACAGCACCTCGGCTGCATCACCTCTCGACGCGCCAGAAAAAGCCGGGATGCGACATATCGGCAAGAATGTATATATTGACCCGGCAATGTCCCCGGCTCAAGCCGAGTTGGCCAGCAAACTACTGGAGAAGGCGCGCAAGCGAATTGGAATCTTCTATGGCGAGCTTGTTGCCCAGCCGAAGGTTATTTTTTGCGCCACATCCGACTGCTACCGAGAGTTCGGCGCTGTTGGCCTCGGTTTTTCCGATGGCACCAATCTGGTTATCTCTCCGCAGGGCCAGCGGGTTGCAATCATTGCCCATGAATTGGCCCACGTTGAATTCAGTGTTCGCATCGGTGGCTTTGCCAAGGTACTGGATCACGTTCCCCAATGGTTCGATGAAGGTCAGGCCGTCATGGTAAGCATGGCCGCCGAATTCTCCGAAGAAGCCTGGATGGACGCCACCGAAAACGGCACTCAGGTACCAGATCTGAATGCCCTTGCCGTTATGAGCGACTGGATTCGCCTGACCGGCAGCAACGGGGAAAATATGCAACTCACCTACGGTACGGCAAAACATGAAGTTAGCCGTTGGTTCAACCGTACCGGTTACAGCGGCTTTCAGGCACTTCTGGTGGCACTCCGGGGCAATGAACCATTTGCCGAAGCGTATTCCCGCATTGAAGCGAGCCACGACCAAATCGTTCTTGCGAGCAACAACGATTCCCAGTCATTCATCGCTTTTGCTAACGCGCCTGAATCCACCAAGCCGCACTATTTCATGCGTGCAGCCTGGTAGCCGGTGAAATACAGCAAAGCACAGCCACTACTCCAAACGTGTTTGCCATGCTTTGTAGTGCAGGATTTCTCTCAATCACCGAAGAAAGCGTTGTGATATCCGGCGTGGGCGTCGAATGACGAGTAGCTGCTACCGTAAGCGGCCTTGCCCATAGTGGCTTCTTCCTGTTTGCGGGGTTCGATTCCCAGGAAGGCGCGATCGTAAGCCTCATGCCCAGACCAGATTGATTTGTCGGTTGGGGTTCCATAGGCGGCTTTACCCATCGTTTCGCTGGACTTGTCCTTATTTTGGCTGACTACTTTGCCTCCCAAGGCACGGTCGTAGGCATCGTGCGGCCCTTCGGCTGCAACGACAGCTCCACCAAGGGTTAGAAGGCCGGTTAAGGCAAGAGTAGCGGTAAAAATCTTTGTTTTCATGATCATTCTCCGTTAGAAATATCAAAAATCAATTTCTGAAATACAGCCTTGCGGGACCTTGCCACGGCAGGCTTATCGGCAGCGCCCGCAACTACACCGATTGCCCAAGCCCATATCTTTAATGTCCTACTCTTTTAGTAGGAAATTTCCCAAAATAATTCAAGTGAAAACCAGTTCGTGACATGAGGTATACGCATCGCCTCGGGAATCGGATGCAAGCTGTCGAATAAAAGAGTACTTGCGGCACCATATGGTCAATCTCATGCATCAAGGCCAGCAGCGACAACAAATCCCACTCTCGCCTTGGGCATTCCCGCCGGGAGAACTCCCGGATTGTCTGATAAGGTATGGTCCAAAATATTTCCGGGGATGCAGGACTAGAAGTTATGCCGCAAGATTTTTCAGAGACATTTCCGCTCGCAGAGCGTGAAAACGGCATCGATCTCAAACGCTATTTATTGTTGCGAGTCACGCTGTTCGCGCTTTTCATTGGTATTTTCACCAGCGGAGTGGTGCTCTATCAGGCTCGGGAAAGCATACGCCGTCATATCGCTCATACCGGCAGCACCGTGGAGCGCCTGATCACCGGGGAAGCAGCCCAGCCGCGGGGAACATTCCAGCAGGGCCTGGAAGGACTGGGCCTGGCCTCACTGGATGATATCGGGCAACTGCTCGGCATCTGTGTGGCAGTGAAGGACATCTACGCTCGACCGATTGTTCAGCGCTGTTTCGGGAAGGAATCCGCACCACCGACGCTGGTGCGCTGGGTGCTTGGCCAGCTGATCGGGCCGGAGATTCATTACCGGGGCGCAATTGGCCAATATCCGGGGTTTACCGTCGGCGAGTTCGTCGTTACGCCCAACCTGGACAGCGAAGCTCTGGCCGTGTGGCAACAGATTCGCACCGTGCTCGGCATGACTCTTGGCATCCTGTTGCTCAACCTGCTGGTCTATCTGCCGGTACGTCGGCTGCTGCGGCCGACGGAGCAGATACTGGCAGTGCTCGGGCGGATGGAGGCGGGGGATATATCGGTTCGCATGCCACGCCCGCGGCTGATCGAGTTGCACCGTATTGCCGCCGGTTTCGACCACCTCACCGGGCGCCTGCAGAAGACCATGGCTGAGCAGCGCCACCTGGCCCAACGCCTGCTTGCCGTGCGCGAGGAGGAGCGCCGGCACCTGGCACGGGAACTCCATGACGAATTTGGCCAATGCCTGACCTCGATCGGTGCCGAGACGGCTTTCATCAGCACGCAGACGCGTGAACGTCAGCCAGAACTGCTGCCCGCTGCCCAGTCCATTGCCTCGGTGACTGCGCACATGCTGGAGTCACTGCAAGGCATCCTGGGCCAGTTGCGGCCGGTCGGACTGGAGGAATTCGGCCTGCGCGCCGGACTGGAACAACTGATCGCTGGCTGGCAGCGCCGCCTGACAAGCTGCACTTTCAAGTTGTTGATCGAAGGGGAGATCGACGACTTGCCGGATGATCTGACGGTGAGCCTCTACCGGATCATTCAGGAAAGCCTGACCAACGCCTTGCGCCACGGTCAACCCGAAAAAGTGACGGTATACCTGAGCCGGGAGACGAGCCGCTGCCTCCTCAGCGTCGAAGACGACGGCGAAGGGCGGCCAGCAAGTAGCGTTGGCAGCGGCCTGGGCGTGCTCGGGATGAATGAGCGGGTCGCCGCGCTCGGTGGCCGCTTCGCCATGACAGCGCTGTTTCCGCAGGGAATGCGGGTGGAGGCGGAATTTCTGGCCGAAGCCATGAGCACACAAAGGAACGATGATGTTTAACAAGATCCGCTTGCTGCTGGTTGATGACCATGCAGTGGTTCGCGAGGGTTACCGCCGCCTACTGGAATCCCGGCCGGACCTGACGATCATCGGCGAGGCGGCCACTGCCCGCGAGGCTTTCGACCAGTATCGGCTGCTCTCGCCGGATGTTCTGGTGCTTGACCTCGGCCTGCCGGACATGGGCGGTGTCGAGTTGATCCGCCGCCTGGTTCAACGCGATGCTGATGTGCGCATTCTGGTCTTCACGATGCATCGGGAGCCGATTTTTGCCACGCAGGCCGTGCGGGCGGGGGCGCTCGGCTATGTCACCAAGAGCAGCCCGCCGGATGTACTGGTTGACGCGGTGTACCAGGTGGCGGCGCGACGCCAGGTGATCAGTCCGGACATAGCTCCCGAGCTGGCCCTGGCGCTGCTCAATCAGTCCGCTGAACCGCTCGCCGAGTTGTCGCCGCGGGAGTTCGAGATACTGCGTCTGCTGCTCGACGGCTGCAGCTCGGAGGAGATCGGCAGCCGCCTGTCAATCACCGCCAAGACGGTGCAAAACTGTCACTACCAGATCAAGGCCAAGCTCGGCGTGCGCAGCGACATCGAACTGACCCGGGTTGCCCTCAAGCTCGGACTGATCTGAGATTTGTTGCCAGACAACTCAGCCGGGCGTGCTCGCCTGCTGCGCCCGATATAGCTCGACCAGGTTCTGGAAGGTGATCGTCCCGAGCGGATTCAGTTGGTCGTCGAGCAGTTCGTAGAGCAATTCATCATCACCGGGCCGGATGCTGAACAAGATGATGACATCCTGTTCGCCGCCGCCTTCCCGGTGCGGCTTCTCGCTGGCGGGTGAGACGGTATAGCTGCCGCTCAATCGGGCTTCACGCAGGCTGCCATCAGTTTCATAAAGCCGGTGTTCCCCTCGGACGACAAAGGTATGGTTGAGCGCGTGATGCCGGTGCAGAACGATTTGTTCGTTGGCCGGCAACTTGAACAGCACGTCGACGATGCGGCTTTTCTCGTCCAGATCAAGGATGGTGTAGTGGAAGGCGGGCACGAAGTCGCCAAAGCGGTTCCAGTGAATGGCGCGATCGTCGAACTGGTAGGTTGTCATCTGAAATATCTCTTTCTGATTGGGTTATGGGCGAATTGCCAGCGTTATTAAACGGGTGGCCGGAGGCTTTCCATAGGGGAGTCTGCCTGTCATCGCCCGGGCACTTTGCCCGTCATTGCAGCCGGCATAACCCGGTTCACCGCAACCAGTCGCTTTAAATCTGAGCCCCGTCAGATTCGGTTTTTAGCCCGTTATATCTCGGGCAATTTGCCCTTGGTCCCGATCGGGTGCACAGCGATCATCGCAGCCACAATGGCCGCTGATCGGCTGAACCCACCTACGGAGACCATCATGTTTCACTGCATCTCGGTCGGCTTGAACCGAGTCACCTGCCATTTGGCGCTATCGGCACTGATGTTATTGACCAGCAATTTAAGCTTGGCTGGCGATCTGAAAAAAGAAGACATCGAACGCCGTTTCCCACGTCCCTACCAGGTCCAGGAGAAACTGACCGAAATACCCGCCTGGCCCTTAACCAGCGCGCTGGAGCAGGAGGCCGGGCCGGTGGCTTATGCCTTCGAATCGATCGACCTGGCTCCCCTCCCCGGCTTCGAAGGGACGCCGATGAATTTCCTGGTTTCGATCGATCGCAAGGGGAATTTCATCGACGTTGAGCTACTGCGCCAACGCGAACCGGTATTCACCTTTCGCGATCTGGGTGGCCTGGGCGATACGCCGCTGCGTGAGTTCATCGCCCAATATATCGGCCGCAACATCCATCAGCCATTCTTGATTGCACTCGATGCGGCACGTAACCGCACCGGCCATGCCAGCAACAACAGCGTGACGACACTTGATGGCATATCCAAGGCCACCAGCTCGGTCCGCATCGTCAACCAGACAGTGCTCAGCGCGGCCAGTGAAGTGGCGCGTGCCAAGCTCGGTTTTGCCGACCACAAGAAACGCGGTCCGTCGGCGCAAGTGCTGCCCGATGTCTATGACCCGCTCAGCTTTGCCGAAATGCTCAAGAACGGCATGGTCGGCCGCCTGCGCGTGAGCAATGCCACGGTCGAAAAAATCTTCGCCGGCACGGAAGGGGCAAATGTCGATGAGGATGCCCTGGCCCATCCGGACGAACTGTTCGTCGAGCTCTACATCGCCTACCTGAATGCGCCGACGATCGGCCGCGCCGTTCTCGGCGATGCCCAGTACAAGGCAGTCATGGAGCGTAACTTCGACAAGCGACACCTGTGGTGGATCGCCTCGGCGGGTCGGTATCCGATCATCGACGACAATTTCATTCCGGGAACCCAGTCGCCTCGGCTGGCGATGAGCCAGAACGGAATGTTTTATGAATTGCGCGACCAGGACTTCGAACCCCAAGAGATTACCGGCCCGCCTGAACTCAATACCTCGCGCCTGTTCGGCGTCAATGCCGCCGCCAGCCTCGACCCGGCCAGCCCGATCGAGCTGATGCTGACAATCAGCCGCAGCAAAGGGACAGTCCTGCCCACCGTAATTCCCAAGCAGATCACGCTCACTTACCAGCCCCCGACCAGCTTGTTCGCCTACCCTCCCGAACCGCTACCGGAATGGCTGCTGGCCTGGAAGGACCGCTGGCTCGACCTGACAGTTTTGTCCTTATCCCTGATCCTGCTCAGCATCGTCCTCGCCAGACCACGCTGGATTTCGCTGGATAAACGCCGGTTGCGCCGCTTTCGCCTCGGCTTCCTGACCTACACGCTGTTCTATATCGGCTGGTACGCGCAGGGACAACTCTCCATCGTTCAGATCACCGGCGCCATCAAAACGTTCAAGGCCGGGCTAGGCTTGAGCAGCTACCTGTACGACCCGATTTCGCTCCTCTTGATCGCGTTCACCTTGATCAGCTTCGTCATTTGGGGCCGCGGGACTTTCTGCGGCTGGCTATGCCCGTTCGGCGCCCTGCAAGAATTAGTCGGCCGGCTGGCCCGCTGCCTGCGAATTCCCCGCCTGAGAATACCGCCGATGCTGGCCAGGCGTCTGGAATGGGGACGTTACCTGGTCCTGGCCATCCTGGTCGGCGCCGCCTTCCTGCTACCGACAGAAGGAGAAACGCTCAATGAAGTGGAACCGTTCAAGACGGTCATTACACTCGGTTTCGACCGCAGCTGGCCGTTCGTCGCCTACGCCACAGCCCTGCTGGTGGCCGGAGCGTTCTATTACAAATTTTTCTGCCGCTTTCTGTGTCCGCTCGGCGGCGCCATGTCACTCGGCGGATTGCTGCGCCGCTTCGACTGGTTAAGCCGCCGGGCCGAATGCGGCAAGCCCTGCCAGCGCTGCAAGACGGTGTGCGAATACGACGCGATTGAACCGAGCGGTGAAATCCGTTACCAAGGCTGCTTCCAATGCCTCGATTGCGTCGGCATTTACCACGACGAAAAGCGCTGCGTACCGATCATGCTGTACGAGAAAAACGGCAGGCGTTTGGCACCCGCGCTCGAGAATTAGCGCCAAACACCGTTGCTGCGGTCGACCGGAAAATAAGGCCAAAATCATGCTTCGTCGCCGGCTGCCGCGGGATGGCGTAAACGGGTGCAGACCTTAGGGAAGCACTTATATGGATGCCTCCTGGAGATCAAACGATTTTTACATGGTGACTTGAGGTAA
>CAYWNX010000018.1:0-5413 GCA_964459735.1 uncultured Dechloromonas sp.
TGGCCGGCTACCTGCGGATGGATCCGCGGCCGTTTACGCTGCGGCAGCTGTTCACCATGGCCCGCGGCCTCAGCGAGCAGTTGTGGGACCATACCGCGGCGCTCCTGGCGCAGCTGCACAACGCCTGGCGCGGCGACGAGCCGGCCGCCACGGCGCTTGATTTCCATCCGCTCCGCCGGGCCGAAGCGGACGAGGAGCCGGTGGCGCGCGAGGTGGCGCCGATCGGCGTGCTCAAGCAAATGTACGTGAAGGGGCAGCAGTAACATGGCCAGCGACGTGCGTGCCGGCGGCGCCTTCGTGGATCTGTACACGAAGAACGAGCATTTGCGCGCCGGCCTGGCCGAGGGGCAGGCCATGCTGCTCGGCTGGGGCGAAGTGGTGCGCAACATCGGCCTGGGACTGGCCGCCACGAGCGCCGCCGTGATGGCGCCGTTGACCGCGGCCACCAAAGTCTTCGCCGACCGCTCCAAGGACATGCAGGAGGCGGCCAAGAAGCTCGACATCCCGGTCGCGATGACCACGGCGCTCGAGTACGCCGCCGCCCAGCTGGGCACGTCGCTCAAGGAACTGGGCAAGGACGCGGACAAGTGGCGCGAGTTCATCGCCGACGCCGGCGGCGCCGAGCAGCTGGCCGTGCTGGTGGCCCGGGCCCGCGAGCTGGGCCTGGTGATGCGCGACGAAGACGTGACGGCGGCCAAGGAATACCGCGCGGCGCTGAGCGAGCTGTGGGCCGTGCTCAAGCAGTTGTCGTTCACGCTGGGAGCGGCCGTGGCGCCGGCGATCGGCAAGGCCACGCGGCAGATGACCGACGCCATCGCCAAGGTGGCGGCCTGGGCGCAGGAGAATCGCGCCTGGGTGAACGCCGCGTTCCGCGTGCTGCAATACGCGGCCTTGATCGGCTCGGGCGCGGCGGCCGCGGGGACGGCCATCATCTTCATCGGCGAAGCGCTGGCCTCGCTGGGCACGATTGCCGCTTCGCTCGGCCTGGTGCTGTCCCCGTTGGGACTGATCACCGCCGGCTTCGCGGGACTGGCCCTAGCGCTGGTCAAGTTCACCAACGTCGGCGCCACGGTGAAGAATTACCTGGCGCAAGTCTTCGGCGACCTGGCGGCGGATGTGCGCGCCGCTTTTAACGGCGTGCGCGACGCGCTGGCCTCGGGCAACGTGGCGCTGGCCGCGCAGATCATGTGGCTGGCGCTGCGGAAAGAATGGGCCCGCGGCATCGCCGGCCTGGAGAGCGAGTGGGGGGACTGGGCCACCGGCGTGCTGGTGGTGATGAACAACCTGTCGGGAGCGCTGGCCGGCAAGATGCTGGAAGCCTTTGCGCAGATCCGCAGCGCCTGGGCCACCACCCTCACGTTCCTGACCACGACCTGGACCAGCGCGTCGGGATCGATTGCCAGCTGGATCCTGTCCATGCGGCACTCGATCGAGCGGGAAAAGATCGCCTGGAAATACGGCTGGGACCCGGAGAAAAAGGCCCAGGAGCTGGCGCGGATCGACGCCTTCTACGCCGAGGCGCAGCAGAACCTGCAGCAGGACATCGGCACCAAGAATAACGAGGCCGCCAACAAGGCGGCGATCGACGCCGCCCGCCGCAAGGCCGATCTCGACGCGCAGCTGAAGAACATCGGCCAGGACACCGAGGCCGGTCAGCAGGGGATCATTGACAAGGGGAACAAGCGCAAGGCCGACGCGCAGGCGGCCTACGCCGCCGCGAAAAAAGAATTCGACGACGCGGTGAAGCGCGCGGGCAACGAGGCGGCGGCGCGGCCCAAGGCGGGAGACCTGCAGCTGCCGGATCTCGACAAGCAGAAAACCAGCGTGCTGGGCACGTTCAACGGCCTGGTGGCCGGCCAGCTCGGCGGCGGCAGCACGCTGATCCAGATCCTGGCCGAGAACCGCCGCATGCGCGGCGAGCTGGAAAAACTCAACCAGAAGCCTGGCGCGGCGGGGGTGGGCTTCGCATGAGCAACATTCGCATCTACGAACGCATGCTCAGCGGCGACGGCGTGGAGGATCCGACCAACCCGTCGAACGTCAAGAAATTCGTCTGCCGCGGCACCGACGACGACATCGCCATGCGCGTGGCCGTGGTGCAGTCGCCCGTGGTGCCCAGCTTCTGGGCCGGCCTGCCGCTGCAAAAGTATTCGTTCGAGCATGCCGGCTTCGAGCTGTGGTACATCGACGTCACGTACGGCAAGAGCCAGCAGCGCGACACCGGGAGCGGCTTCCGTGGCTTCGAGACCTCGGGCGGCACGCAGCGCGTATTTCAAAGCCTGCGCACGGTCAGCAACTACGCGCCCCCCGGCATGACCGCGCCCGACTGCAAGGGCGCGATCGGCGTCACGAAGGACGCCGTGGAAGGGGTCGACCTGACGGTGCCGGTCTTCAACTGGAACGAGACGCACTACGTCGACGCGGCGGCGATCACCGACGCCTACATCAAAACCTTGTTCCGTCTGACGGCGCGGAAGAACGCGGCGCCGTTCAAGATCTGCGCTGCCGGCGAATGCCTGTTCCTGGGCGCCAGCGGCTCGCAGCGCAACGAGCAGGATTGGGAGGTGAACTTCAAGTTCGCCGCCAGCCCGAACCTGGTCGACCTGACCATTGGCGAGATGGAAGGGATCATCAAGCGCGGCTGGGATTACTTGTGGGTGCTGCACCGCGACACGACGAGCAATAACTTCCTGGTCAAAAAGCCGATCGCGGCCTACGTCGAGGAAGTGTACTACGACGGCGACTTTTCGCTGCTGGGCATCGGTAACTAATACGGGTTCAACGGCTGCGCCACCGGCGCGCCTGTTTTGAGGGGGGGGCAGAAGATCATGACAGTCACGCTGACGCGCATCCCGACCGATTTGCGGGTCGACGGGCAACTTTATCCGGCCGGCGGCATCGCGCTGCCGAATGGTTGCGTCGCGGATGCGCAAGTGCCTTCGAATGCCGGCATCGGCTGCACGAAGCTGCAGGAGCAGGCCTGCTTCCGCCACCGGCAGCTGAGCGGCACGGCCGTCGTCGCCGCCGCCGACATGGTCGGTTCGATCCACGGCACGAGTGCGTCGATCGTGCTGGTGCGGGCGTTGGTCGACACGGTAGCCACCGGCGCCGATCGCACGGTGACCGTGGACGTCAAGAAATCCACCGGCGGCGGCGCGTTTGCGACGGTGCTGACCAGCACGGTGGTCTTCAACAACGCCTCGGCCGCGCGCACGTGGGTGACGTTCTCGGTGGCCTCGGCCAATCTGGCCGACGGCGACGTGCTGCAGGTGACCGCGGCGGTAGCCGGTGCGGCGGGCAACCAGGCGCAGGGCCTGCTGGTCGAAGTCTACGCCGTGCAAGTTCCCAGCGCGTGACGCGCGCGCGTTCCACCTGTCTATCGCCTAACAGCCTTGTGGTCCCCCCATGCCCGGCGATCCGTTTCGCAAAGTCGTGAGTGGCGAAAAGTTCGTCACGCTGCCGGCCGAGGCCTGGAACGGCTTCATCGACGCGTATCTTGATCTGCGCCAGCGGCGGCACAACCAGGCCGCGCCGCGCGGCGCCGTGCAGTACGGCGCCGACATCATCAAGGTGCGCAACGACTCGGGCGGCGACGTCGACCGCTTCGGCGTGCTGGGGATCGACGAGCCGCTGATCCTGCCGGCCGACGACCTGGAGGCGTTTCAGGAGCGAGTGGCGGTATCGGGGATCACGCCGACCACGGCCGCGCACCAGGGGAAGTTCGTGATCTTGCTCGAGCCGCTGGCGGCCGGCGAAACGGGCGACGCCTGGGCAGCGGGCGTGGCGATCGTCAAGCTGTCGGTGGCTTCGACCACGGATCAATTCGCCGACGTCAAGAATAGCGATAGCACGATGCTCGCGACCGGCAGCTCCGGTGCGGCGCAGATCGAATGGAAAGAACCCGGCACCGGCACTAAATGGGGCGTCGTCCGCTTCGGCGGCGCAGCCGAATCCGCGGCGGTGGTCCGCTTCAAGCTCACGGCGCCGCTGACGCTGGGGGGCAGCGCTGCCGCCGTGATCCGCAAATGGGACCCGACGGCCGGCGGCGGTTCGGGCGCCTACGTCGACGGCGACACGATCACGGTCAAAGACTATTTCGGGGCGCTGGGCGACCCCGGCGAGTGGCAGGCCCCGAACGGTTACTACGGCTACGCGGTGAAGCTCGCGGATCTGGCCGAGTATCAGATTTTGTACATGGAGCATCAGGCCGAGTTCGTGGCCTTCACGCTCACGGCCGACATGAGCGGCGGCAGCGCGGCGGCGACCTTCAACACGTTTTGGACGGGGCGCAGCACGGGGGGCGCCACGGCGGTCTATGATCGCCAGTCGCTGTATGCTTCGGCCAAGAACGGCGACAAGGGAATCGCCTGCTGGGATGCGAAGCTCGAGCGTTACCAAATCATCGACATGGGAAAGGCGGCCTCGTCCGACCCGGTGTTGTTCTATTTGAACGCTGATCTCGCGCAGGGTGGTAACGCCTCGGCGACGATTCGCCAGTGGGGCGGCGCCGCGTGGGCAGCCACCGGCGCGAACGTCACGGTCTACGATTCATCGAACCTGGGGCCGGCCGCGACCAGCAAAGTGGGCGTCTGTTTTCTGTCGAGCCAGTCGGGGCGGTATGAGGTAATCGCGCTACCGCCTTCGCCGACCACCGTGCGGTTCGAGCTGACGGCTGGCCTGCCGTGGGGCGGCTCGGCCACCGCCAACACGCTGACCTGGACCGGATCGAGCTATGTCACGGGCCCGTCGATCACTGTCAACGACTTCACGACCGAAGGGGCCTTCTCGGGACTGCCCGGCATGCGCGGCGTCGCCGAGCTGATCGAGGGCGTGTACGAGATCGTCAGCCTGCAGCAAATCGCCCGCCGCGTGGAATGGAGCGCCGTGCAGCAGATGGCGAAATCCGAAACGGCGACAGTCGTGAATGCCACGCTGTTCTACGACGGAGTGGCGCCGATTGCCGTGCCGGGATTGTTGCAGGTATTCAACTCGCGCAACATTTTCCAGTGCGACTATTCGACCAAGGGAGTGGCGGTCTACAAGCCGGAGCTGGCGCTGTACGAGATCGATTGGGGTACCTGCGCGTCGGGCGTCAAACCCTCGGCGCCCGTGACGCCCGACACGGGCATTAACACGTTGGCGCCGGGATACCAGGAGCCGGCCAACCAATTGCCGGATATCAGCGTCGGCGGCTCGATGTTCGCGGCTCCCGGCGCGTTTTAACTTTGATCACTCAGGAAGCACCTAATTATGGCCTGCCAAAAGCTGACGTTTGTGACCGGCGAAATCTATTCCGTCGCCACCGCGCTCAAGACCATGCTGCAACTGATCGCCGCCACCAACGTGCGGGTGCGCGTGATGGAGATTCACGTCGCCGGCAAGGGGACCGTTTCGACCGACGCGCCGGCGCTAT
>CAYWNX010000018.1:5423-14254 GCA_964459735.1 uncultured Dechloromonas sp.
CTGTGGCAGGTGATGTACCAGTCGACAGCCGGCACGCCGGAGGGAACCGCTACGACCCCGGTCGGCAAGAAGTGGAACCAGACCAACAGCGAGACCGTGCAAACCACGTCGAAGGCGGGCAGCCCCGGCGCCGCCACGCCATGGACAGCGGAACCCACCGCCGGCGACGTCGTGCACGCCGAGGAAGTGCATCCGCAGGGGCGCGCGGTGTTCACGTTCGGCCCCAGCGGTCTGGATGTGAAGGGGGGCGGCCGGCTGGGCATTTGCGTGACCGATCCCGCCTCGCACCAGTGGCACGTCACCGTGCTGTGCGAGGAATAAACTCCCCGTGGGATTCCAGACGCAACCGTGCTGCTGCGGCAGTGACTGGATCGTAGTTACCTACGACCAGAACGCCATCAGCAACCCGCAGCATCGGATTTATGACCTGGACGTGGGCACGGCCGCGCTCAGTAACATGCGGTCGATGGGCACGCTGCCAACGCCTATCTGCGGCGGCCTGGAGACCGTGGGGGGAACGTCGTACTTTTTCACCCACGGCCTGTTTACCGGACTGCCGCCGAAGTTCTACCGCGTCGATATCGCCAGCGGCGCCACCACGCTGATTGGCACCGTGCGTGACAATTCGGACTCGGGCGACCCTACCAAGGATGGCGCTTTCGGCGGCTCGATTTGCCTGTCGGCCGCCGGCGACAAGCTGCTGGGATTCTGCGCCGGGGGCACCGGCCGCCGCTGGTGCCGCGTGATGGAATTCGATACCAGCACGGGCGCCGGCACCGTGCTCACGCCTACCACCGACTATCTAGGCAATGCCTTCGCCGCCCTGGCGATCGTGCCCATCCCGTGGGGAGCGCGGCGCCATACCTCCGGGGCGCTGGTGGTAGTCACCAACGAGATCACTACCTACCTGCGCGTGCGGTTGCTCGATGCCGGCACCTGGCTGCTGGGGAGCCCGGCCGAGACGGATTGGCCACTGGCCAGCGGCGCGGTGCTGGGGCTCGACTACGACGATGACGACGTGGCATTTATGGCCGGCACTGCCCTGTTCCGTTGCGACGACATCCTGGCCGGATCGCCCCAGGTGATGAAGGTGGCGGACTGGTCCGGGCTGGTCGATCCGACCAACGAGCTAGTACGCGCCATCCACCGGGTGCGCGGTTAGTTAAGCGTGATCTTCCGCTAGCGATCACTTTCCGAGCAGCCGCGGCTGTAGTTGCTGCATCATCTGCCGCCACGACTGGTCAAACGCGGCGGCGTTCGCAGCGCTGATTTCTTCCGCCTCGCGGACGATGGAATTACGAATGGCGGGGCCTCTGGCGCGCGCTATCCCCTTGCGCTTGGCGTCGACTACGTCCAGGAACCATTGTCGCACCGAGCGGCGCAGCTCGGTCTCGATCTCCACTGCCCGACCTACTGACCTATCGATGCGCGCGCGTAAATCCTCGCGCGCTAGCGGCATGGCCGCGACATCCGCGGCTAGTGAATTCGGCGAAATCGCCCAGTCGCCAACGATGACGCACTGATCGCCGAGCGTGCCCCCTTTCCACTGCTGCACAAGCAGTGGCCATTCATGGCCCAGCAGGATTCTCAAACCATTCGCGCGGCCAGACTTGTACTCAGCGTACAACACAAGTTCGCCGGAGTCGTCGTACAGCCTCAGCGGTCCATCCAGGTCGCCATCCTTGTATCGACCGACCAGTTCGGGCGTGCCGTTTTCATAGAATGTCGCGGCCCAGCCTGCGGTCTTGCCGGTGCGACGGTCGAGCATCACCACGGCCGAGAATTTGCCGTCCGGAAATCGCTCAACATATACCGGCGTGTCTTTGTTGAGCGGCGCCCGCGAAATGTCCTCCAGGACCATGAAGGGCAGGATGGTCGTCGAATGGCTGAATGAATTCTTCTCGGCACGTGACACGCCTGCGCGATCAAATGGCAGCGGAATCTTCCCGTACCAACCTTTCGCCGGTGGAGTTGCTGCCGGCCACCGCGGGCGACTGCCAATGCGCAGGGCGAGTTCGCTTCGGCGATTCGCTCGCTCGGCGTCTTCATCAAGGCTGTCGCGAATTTTTTCGGCCGTCTTGTCACGGGCAACTTGCGGAACGTCGACCCCCTGGTCCCACATCCCGGTGCCAGGAGGCTGGTGCTGCGATCGCTTGCGGCTGCGTTCTACGCTTCGCTTCGGCTGCTGCTGCGACTTCTGCTTCTCTCGGGCAGCATCGGCCGCGCGCTTCTCGATCGGCGATGGGCCGCAGCCAGTTGCCCAGCAAATGATCAGCGGCAGCGCTGCACCGAGCACCCAGCGGCCAGGCGTGATAGGAAACCTCGTTGTCGGTGACAAGGCGACCGGTCTCCGTTTCGTTCTAGGGCGTAACGGGTGTCGAGATTCCGATCGCGACCAACAGCAACAGCCCCAGCAGGAACAACAGCAGGCAGCCCGCGCCCGAACAGCCGCAGCCGCCGCTCCCTTTTTGCGTCACGTTCACGATCGTGGTTTGCGTGATCTGCGGCGGCATGCCGCCCAGCATCTGCGCCGCCGGCGGTACGGCAGTGCGCGGCGCGACCGCGCTCGGTGCCCGCGGCCGGAGCGCCTCGGCCTGAATCTTCGCCAGCTTCAGCTCGTGCCGGCGCCGCGATCGCTCGGCCAGCGATTGTCCCACGACGCGCAGCGTGGCGACCAGGATGTTCACGCGCGGCGCGGCTGCCGGCGGCGCCACCTGGTGCCGCTCGATCGTGGGCTCGAGCGCGCGCGGCGCCGGTTCCGCCGGCACGATGGCCATCGGCTTCGCGGCCGGCGCGGGCACGGCTGGTGTAGACACAGGCGGCGGCGCCTCGAGTTCCTCGCGCGGCGCCGTGGGCGCGGTGAACAGGCTGGTGCGGCTGGCGGCGGTCCATGGTCCGGCGGGATCTTTGGCCAGCTCGTCGGTCGGCTTCAGTTGGCCCCCCTCGGCCAGCTTCTTCAGCGCGGCCGCGGCGATCGGACCCTGGATTTTCGTGCCCCGCCGAACGTACCACGGCATGGTGGACAGCCCCCCTCGATCGTTGCCGCGCAGAGTGAAACGGTCTCCGACGCTAGCTGCCGCGCGGCGCGCTTTCAATCCCCCGGATGCTCACCTGCCGACCAGTTCGATCAGCCACGCCGCGGCGCCCCATAGCGCGGCCACGGCGGTGCCGATCACCACCAGCGGGATTACGAAAATGAAACGGTCGGGCCGCATGGAAACTGACCTATGATTTGAATTGGAATCGACTCCCGCCGGTAAGCACATCGTTCGCCAAACGGTCCTGGGCAGCCCTTCCGCTCGTCAGCCGTTCACGGGTAAAAAAGTCGCGCCCGGGGACATCGGTAGGCAGCGTTGCTTAAAAGACGTGTGAAACTGGCGGCAAGCCGTCAGGAGCACCATCTCGCGGCACCACGCGCCCCGGGCGCGACTTCTCCAGCCCGACAGGCCCACGGTTACTGAATCCGTAGACTCTTTTTTCACAACGCTTGTACCAGTCGCTAGTTACACCCCAGAGGGCTCGAACCTCTAACCTTCGGTTCCGTAGCGGCTAGGCGTATTTCATCCCCAGCGCGGGGGAATTTTCGATTTTCTCCGCAGCTCGCGCTTGCAATTGCCCGCCGCCGTTGTAGATTCACCACCGCTTAAAAGATGTGCGCGGCTTCACACCCGCGCGAAACTGCGTGGTGAGTCTCTGATCGGCCTTCACGGAAACGGGCCGACTTGCCCGTTTCCTCTCTGCCTCGCGCGGTCCCGATGCAATGCGGGACAGCGGCCTGGCGGTTCTCGGCCGAGCCCTGACTTGCCAATTCGTTTTGTTTTGGTTGGTCGGTGTTCGGTCGGCGGCTGCCGTTTGAGACCACGCAGTTTCTGGTGGTCAAAGAGCCGCATTAGGTTTCTGTCCCGCATTGATCGGGCTCGTTTGCGCGCATTCGCCGCACCGGCCCCGCGCCATCTTCACCCTGCGCATTGGAAGCTACCGGGGTGAAACATCGAGGCGTCGGACTGGTGCGCCGGCGGCGCGCAAGGGAGGCCACGGAGTGAGGCCAGCGTGCGCCATGGTGACGGTGCCCGAGCTCGGGTTTACCGCACCTGGAGTTAGGCACCATGCACGAATCGCGAGCGAAATGGCCAGCGAACGAACCACACCCACGACTGCGCATTGTGAGCGAAGACTGCGGCGACGCAGCGCCGCCGCAGTACGTCGCCGGCGAGTTCTCGCCGTGGATGACACTCACGGAGTTCTTCGCGACCAAGGTGCTGCCCGAGTTCCTCAATGGCCGCAGCGACCGCACGATCGCCGAGTACGAAGTGACCATGAAGAACTGGGCCAAGATCACCAGCGATCCGCCGCTGTGCAAGATCACGACGGCGCATACCAAGGACTTCGTGGTTGGTCTGCCGGCGCTGATCAGCGCCCGCAAGGAGGAGACGGCCAGCGACTGGACGGTGCGGAAGCACTGCCGCAACCTGCAAACCTGCCTGGATATGGCCGGCCCCTATTCCACGCGCAGCCCGGCCACGCGCGCCGCCGAGGAGCTGATCGCCCGCGTGCCGTGGGTGGAAAAGCCGGAAGCGGAGGACGATCCGGTCGAGGACAATTTCGAGCTCGCCGAGATCGAGCAGATCTTGCAGGCCACGCCGCGGATGAAGCGGCCGCTGCTGCCTGGTACCGGCATCCGGCCGCCGATGTTCTGGCTCAACCTGGTGGCGCTGTTCTACGGCCTGGGAGAACGGCGCGGCGCGTTCCTGCGGGTGACGTTCGCCGACGTCGACGACGACAATCCGACGAAGCATCCCTACGGCCAGCTGCATTTCCCCCGCCGCACGCGGAAGAAAAAGCGGCGGGCCCATCGCGTGCCGCTCACGGCCGACACGCGGGCGGCGATGCTGCGGATGTTGCCGCGCGGCATGACGCTGGCCGAGGCGGCCCAGGCGCGGGTGCGGATCCTGCCCTATCCGAACGGCGCGCGGCAGTTCGATCGCCAATGGCAGCGGCTGCTGCGGTTGGCGCAGATCCCCGAACGGCGGCGGTTCGGCGTGCATGGATTGCGCAAGGCCACGGCCACCGAGGCCGCACGGTTCTCGCTGTTGGCCGCGCAACTGCTGCTGGGGCATTCCGACCCGGCGGTGACGCAGCGGCACTACGTGAACCGCGGCATCGTGGACGAGACGGTGCACAAGTTGCCGCAGCCCGAGACGCTGCAGCTGCTGCCGAAGGCCAAACGACTGCGCGACACCAGCGGCGCGGACCAGCGGCGTTTGCCCGGCTTCGACGAGTGACGTTTCTCCAACATGGAGGCTGATTATGGATCATTCCCCGGGGAATAACGTCGCCGCCGCAGAACCTGCGGGTCAAGCCTCGGCCGCAGTGCGGCTGGCCGAGCTGGTGCAGCTGGGGCTGGCGATGCGCGACGCGCAAGCGCGCTACTTTCGCACGCGGCAGCAGAGTGCGCTTGAGGACTCGGAGGCGGCCGAGCGGTTGTTCGACGTGGCCCTGCGCCGCGAGCTGGGGCACGCCAACCAACAGGACCTGTTTTCCAAGCAATCCAAGGAGGATCTTTGATCATGAGTTTATTTAACGAACTGCGCAACAGCCTGCCCGAGAGCGAGCGGGCGATCTTCGACCGGGTGATGGGTCCGTCGCCCGAGACGCAGGCCGCGGCCCGAGCGCTGGGAAGAATGAGGGCCAACGCGGCCATCGTGCGCGTGGATCTGCCACTCGAGCAGGCGTTTTTTGTGTGCACCTGTCTGTCGAAGCATCTGCGGGGTGGCAATCTTCCCGGTCCGTTGGCTGAGGGCCTACGTTCGGCGCAGACGGCGCTGGAACGCGCGCTGCGGAACGATCCCGACGCGGCCGTCTGCATCGACGAAATCTTGCGAGCCAGCGGTTGCCGCAATGCGGCGGCCGAACTGGTCCAGCCATCCGCGCAGGGGAGCTAAAGCCATGGCCGGACCGGTGGCAGTGGGACGCGGCGTCAAGCGGCGCTGCAAATCGTGCGGCGCGATGGTGTACGGCATCTGCCTGGCGTGCCGCGTGCTGGGCAAGCTGGTCGACGCCGACGCCGACCGCGCCGAGCTGGCTGAGCTGCGCGCGCGGGCGACGGCACTCACCTTCCGCGGCGGCGGCGACGCGCGGGAAGAGCTGCGGTGGGTGCGAGACCAGATTCGCCGGCTGGAAAGGGAATTGCAACGGAGCGGAGGCAAGTAGCGCCAGCCCAGGGCGCCGCGTTGTCACGAAGTTTCCTGCCAGGTTTTCTGCCCCACCTGGCGGGCGTAACGTGCGCAACGCGGTGCCCTCGGCGCGGCGCAGGCCGCGGGTGTTTTGCAGATAAACCAGTGAAAGGAGTCCGAACCGTGAAACTCTTTGGCGTTCTATTGCTGGCCGGGATCGCGGCGCTCGCCGCCCCACCGCCAGCACACGCGTGCCATGGCCGCCGGGAGGCCCGCTGCCACGTGCTCGCGCGGCTGTTGCATCCCTTGCGCTGCCGCCCCGCCCGCTGCCTGAGGCATTGCAGCACGGCCGCCGTGCAGGTGCGCGACGTGCCGGCCGCCGCCTGGCGTGATGTGCCGATCTACGAGTTGCCGCTGCCGGCGGTGCCACTGCCTTCTGCGCCGGCAGCCCCTGCACTGCCGCCGGGCGAAGCGGCTCCCGCGCAGCAGCTGCCGCCACCCGGCACGCTGCCGAGCGCCTAGCGTGTTGTTCCAGTGTGCTGCTGGCTTCCAGCCAGGGCGATCCGAGTGCCGGCGGCCGTAGCTACGGCGTACCGCGCCGCCGGCACTTTTTACTATTCGCGGTGCGCCCCCAAACGGAAGGAATCCTCACGATGCAACGATTCGGCTGGCTGGTTCTGAAGCGGCGTTATCGGCAGGAGATTCACGTCACGGTGCCCGCCGGCGCGCAAGCGGGGGACACGATCGTCATCACGAACAACAGCCCGGAGCACCCCTTCGTGTCGATCGGCATTCACGCGCCGCGTGCTTATCACATCGAGCGCGCCGAGCTGATCGAAGACCGCGCCGCCTAGCAGCCTGGAAGGAATCCACGATGCACCAACCGCAACGGCGGTCGGCACAACAGACGAAGTTCGACAGGCGCGCTTACCGAGTTGTGCGTCGCGACCCCGATCTATCGGGTGAGCTGAAAATGGCCTGGGAGTATCTGGGCCACCTGGCCGCGCGCCAGGGACGCAGCTTGCCCGCCCAATTGAAAGTTCTCCCCGCGCGGATCGCGCTCGACCAGGGACGCTCCCCACGCCGTGGTGTCGAGTATCTCATGGGCCTGGCCGAGGCGGGGCGTATTGAAGTGCTGGAAAGCCCCACCAAGGAGCAGCGACGCGCCCGCCACCGCGGCCGCACGCTCTTCTGGACGATCCAGCTCTTGCGACCGAGCAAGGAGGAGTTCGCGCTGCGGCGCGTTCGCATCACCAGGCAGGCCGAGATGGATTTCGGCACACCAGATGCGGACCCCAGCGAAGCAGCGCGGGATAGCACGGCGCGGGAACGGACTCCGCGAGTGCTACCGATCGACGGCGTGGCGGCGGAGACGGGCGCGCTTGCCGGCTCGTCTTCGCCCCCGCCAGTTGATCACGGAGCTGCTCCACCTGCGGCGGATCTGGCGCCACATCCGCCGCAGCTGATGCCGAAGGTGGCACCAGGTTCGGCACCAGCTGCCGCGCAAGACGCGGGCGCGCACACGAGCGCACGCCCGCGCGAACACAGGGATTCTCTGAAAGAGAATCTAAGACACAGTACACAGATCCCCTCACAGCACAGTTCTGGGGGATCGAGCTGCGGACCGGGCGCCGGCTGCGGGCCCGGCGCGGGCTGCGGCGAGGGTGACGCCAGATCCGCCGGAGCTGCCTCGGTCGGCGAGGCCGTGTCGCGCATCCTGGCCAGCTACGACGATCCCGCCAGCCGGGTCGATCCGCTGGTCCGCTTACGGCGTTCGATTGTCGCCGCCGCCCCCGACGCGAATGGCACGCTGGTCGAGTACCTCGCGCAAGCCACGTTCGATCGCGAACTGTCGGAGAAGCACCTGGCCGAGTTGCTGGCCGACGTCCACAAGGCGCGCAGCCGCGGCACGATCCGCAGCGGCTCGCCTGGCGCGTATTTGCACGGCGCGGCGGTGCGCCGGTTCTTTCGTAGCGGCACACCATGGCGCGGACCGCGCAAGGGGAAGTCATGAAACTCACCGTCCGCGTGCCGCGCGCAATTGAGATTCCCGACGCCGTGCTGCTGACGCTGTTCGACCAGGTGCAAGCGCTGTGCCAGGAGCGCGGCGCGCCGGCCGGCGGCGTGTTCACGCACGAGCTGTTGGACCTGGCCTGCCAGCTGGGGATCGTCGCCGACGTGATACCCGACGGCAGCGAGCTCGACGGCGAGGAGGATTTTCCCTTCCAGCGCCAGCAGCTGGCCGACCTGATCGTGCTCTCGCGGTGCGGCTTCGACACGGCCGAGAGCGTGCGGCTGCTGTCGAACGAGGACGCGCACGAGCAGCTCGACGAACCGCTGCCGTGGGATGACGACGACTGCGACTCGGATGAAGACGGGGACGGCGACGTTCCCATCACCGGAGGGCAGCCATGAGCGAACTGCAGATGGCACTGCTCGTGATCGGCGCGGCCTTCGTTCTGCAGGCCTGGGTGGTCATCGACCGCTGCCGCCGGCAGCGCCGAAGCCCATCGCCGCTGATACCGCTGGAGATCGCGCATCTGCGGATGCTGCGCGAGGACGTGATCTACGTCCGCGTGCCCGCCAGCTGGAACGCGGCCCAGCGCGTCACGGCGCGGGTGACGGTCGAGCGCGCGGTGCCGACATTCGTGCGCGTGC
>CAYWNX010000018.1:14264-17450 GCA_964459735.1 uncultured Dechloromonas sp.
GGTGCTGCCCAGCGACGTGGCGCTCGTGCATCTGCGGCGGCACGAACTACCGAAGGAGACCACGCCGTGACGTACGGTCAAATTCCCCGACTGCGGTGCGCGGTGGTGTACTGCCGCGAGGAAAAACTCGCGGCCAAGCACTTGTTCTGCCGGCACCACTGGCGGTCGCTCGAACAGTGGCTGCGCAACGAGATCGCCGACGCCAAGCTCGACGGCGACAAGAAACTGCTGCGGATACTCGTGAAACGAGCGCGCGTGGTGCTCGGGCGCGGGCGCCGCGAAGTGATCGAAAGGGGCACGACGTGATCACACCGTTTTTAGACTCCGACTTTGTCGTCACCTTCACGGGCGAGGCGGCCGATTCGCGCGTGATTCGCGGCTGGGATCGCGTGCTGTCGTACATCGACCAGGCCGTCGGCGCTGACCACGACGGTTGGACCTGCCGCGATCCGGAAGGTGCGCCGGACCTGCACGATCCGGACTGCTGGACGCGGCTCGATTACGAAGCGGGCGACAACCGGCACCTGCTGTCGATCGGCGAGTTCGTGTACTGCGTGGGCCTGCATATCACTCGGCTGACAACGCCGATCGACGAGTCGCTGCTGGGCGACCAGGGGGGCACGACGTGATCATGGCACTGATCGAAATTGCGGTTCTCGCTCGTGACATTGCCCGCGGCCGGCCGCGCCGCCCCGACTGCTGCCCGTTGGCCCGGGCGGCCAACCGCTGCGGCATCGACGCGCACGTCTTCGACGGCGCAATCGTGCTGCGCTATCAAAACGCGCTGGGCTGGCATCGTGCCGCCGTGCAGCTGCCGCAGAAGGCCCGCGAGTGGCTCGCGCGCTACGACGCCGGCCAGCCCATGGAGCCGATCCGTTTCGACATCGACATTCCCGACGATTACCCGCTCGGTGCCGCATGATCCAGCGATCTGCCAACTGCTGCTGCCTCAGATCGTGCTGCGACCTACGCCGCCACGATCGGTTGTTCTGCGATCGGCATTGGGAACAGCTCCCCGCGGAGTTGCAGCAGCGCCTGCTCGATCTGCGCGGCAGCAATGATCGCGCAGGCATGGACGCTGCGATGGCCGAGTGCGCGGTCGTGTTTTTCGCGGAGGCAAGTTGACAAATGGCACGCGCGCGGCGGATTTCGATTCTGGTCGACGGCGACTTGTACCGCCGGGTAGCGCTGCAGGCGGAGCGGCACTCGCTCACCGTGGCAGAGGCGGTGCACGAGCTGGTCGACCGGCGCACGCCCGAGCAGGTGTGCCGCGTGTGCGGCTGCTCGGCCCACGACGCTTGCCTGGACGAAGAGACGGGCGAGCCGTGCAGCTTGGATCGAGGCCGACCTGTGCAGCGTGTGTGCGAAGAGTAGCAGGCGGTAGGCAGTTCGTTTAGCGGTGCGCCCGCAGGGCCGCCTTTTTAACTACATAACTCGGTAGGGAGGGACAAACGTGAAACTCGGAATACTTCTCAGCTTTGTGACAGCTCCGGTGTGGGTGCCGACGCTGTTTGCGGCGGCGGCAGTCGATGAAGTTCTCGGCACGACCATTGCCGTCGACGCGCACGCGAAGCTGAGCAATCGCACTGCTGATATTGACGGAGTGCCACGTCCTTATCCTGACGCGTGAGTCGCGTACCCAATTCATTACCACGATAACTCCGGAGGACCACACAATGAGCGGCGTCGACCAGGCGGGTGAGAAGATCGGCGGGTTTTTGCACGTCGGCTTCGACCCGACGATCAACGAGGTGATCATCAACCTCGACAAAGATCGCACGGGCCATTTGACCTTCAGCCCTAAGCAGGCGCGGCAGCTCGCCGCGCTGCTCACCAAAAAAGCTGCCGAAGTGGAGATGAAGGTGTGGCAGCTCAACGAGTGCGATTGGTGGCTGGCTCCCTCAGTGGGCGCGGCGATCGACGAGGCCATGAAGCAATCCGGCCTGCCCTTCGACGAGCTCGTGCCGTCGCCGAACTACGTTCACCAGCTGGACGGCGACGATCTGCGCCGCCTGGTGTTTGTCGCCGACGATGGCACGCGGCGCTCGTTCCATGACGAGTACTACGCGCAAATCGTGGCGGACAGCAGCACGGTGCGTCTGTTCGCCAGCGAGTGCTACTGATTGGCCAAATTATTACCACGCAAACCCCGGGAGGAAGATCATGATCGGCTTCGACCAGGCAGCGGCGCAGGCGGTGAAGCGGAACGGCGGCGGCAAGAATGGCCACGTCCCCGGCCTCGCGGACCGCAAAGTGGTGGCCGGCAATCCGGAGGATTACGATCCACGCAAGTCGAAAGGGCCCGCGGTCCACAACGAGAAGCGGGGTAAGCACGAGCCGGCGACGTCGGCCACCGTCGCGCATCACCTGCCCCACGCGGAGATCGCGCCGTCGCCGCACAATGCGCGTAAGCAATTCGACCAGGCTGCGCTCGAGGAGCTGGCCACCAGTATCCGCGCGCATGGCATCATCGAGCCGCTGGTGGTGCGGCCGCTCAAGAATCGCAAGTCCAAGTTCGAGCTGGTGTGCGGCGAGCGCCGCTGGCGGGCCGCCAAGCTGGCCGGCCTGGCCGTGGTACCGGCGATCGTCCGCGACTTGGACGACAAGGGCGCGCAGGAGATCGGCCTGGTCGAGAACCTGCAGCGTGCCGGTCTGAACCCGATCGAGGAAGGCGAGGCGCTGCACCTGCTGATGAAGCATCACGGCTACACGCAGCAGGCGCTGGCCGACACGCTCGGCTGCTCGCAACCGAAGATCGCCAACCAGTTGCGCCTCTTGGACCTGCCCAACCCGTGGCGGGAATGGGTTATTACCGGGGCTATAACCGGCCGGCACGCCCGCGCCGTGCTGCCGGCGCTCAAGGTGCCCGCCGCGCTCAAGCGACTGGAGCAGGACCTCAAGCGGGAGCTGAAGCGGCCGGAGCAGCTGCCGACGGCCGAGGCCTTCGAGGAAGGCGTGTTGGATGCCATCGAGTACGAGACTGCCGACATTAACGACAAGCCGTACCGTTACGAGCTGGGCGGCTACGTGGCGGCGTACAAACCGACCGACGACGAGCGCAAAAAGCTCGGCATCGTGACGGTGCGCATCGGCGGCAAAGACGAGGAGCGCGCCACTAACAAGAAACTATGGCAGCAGCTCCAGGGAGACTACCTGGCCAAGCTGAAAGCCAACACGGCCGCGCGG
>CAYWNX010000019.1:0-14236 GCA_964459735.1 uncultured Dechloromonas sp.
ATCCTCCAGCTCTTCACGGCATTCGTCATGGCCGGCATGATTGCCGGTGCGGTGCCCGTACTGGCCGCCGATCGCCTGGTTTTCCGCAGCTATGCCTGGCCGATCGCGCTCGCCGTGGTGATCAGCGCCATCGGCACAGACCCGCTGCATATCGCCTTCAGCGTCATGTGCCTGGTTTTCCTGCTGGCTGCCACACGCAGCGCCGATTACTTTCACGACACCTTGCAGGACACCTTCCGGCTTGAAGATGAAAAGGTGAAACTGGTTGAGCACCTGGAGCACTCCCGTCAGGTCGCCGAGCAGTCAAACCGTGCCAAGACCGAGTTTCTCGCCAATATCAGCCACGAACTGCGTACCCCGATGAACGGGATCATCGGCTTGAGCGAGTTGCTTGATCAGGAAGACCTCAACGAAGACCAGCGCAACCTGCTGACCCCCATGCGCGAATCGTCGGCATCCCTGATGCACCTGATCAATCATCTGATCGAACTCTCGGCGCTGGAAGCGGGGCAGGTCAAATTGAAACCAGCACCGTTCGCGGTCAGTGAACTGCTCCAGGCACTCGTTTCGAATCACCGCAAAGCAGCCGCCAACAAGGGGCTGAGCATGATCGAGGAAGAAGATCCTGCACTACCCGATCTACTGGTGGGCGACGTTGAACGCCTGCGCCGGGCCTTCACCCACCTTCTCGACAATGCCATCAAATTCACCGAGTGCGGCACGGTCAGCATTTCTGTTCGCATCGCCGAGTCGCTATCTTCCCTGGTCAAGCTCGAATTTACCGTGGCCGACACCGGTATCGGTATTGCCCCCGAGGTCCTGCCGCAACTCAGCGGTTTATTCGTCCAGGGCGACGGCTCCAGCATGCGCCGGCACGGTGGCATCGGCGTTGGCCTGCCAATCGCCCGCAAGCTGATCGAATTGATGGGCGGCGAACTCAAACTGGAAAGCGAAGTCGGTGTCGGCAGCCGCGCCAGTTTTACGCTGCCTTTCGCCGTGCCCGATGCAGATTAGCAATCCGCCAGGCCGTCAATCGCTATAAACGAACTGGACACGCCGCATCTTTCTGCGGCATTCGGTCGACCGGCAAGCCGGCGCCAACTGCTCCGGCCCTGCCACATGGCGGCGAATCTGGCTTGCCCGAACCCCGTTACTGCGCAGCTCTTTATGAATGGCGTTGACCCGTTGCTCGGCAATGGCGAGGTTATAGGAAGGGCTGCCCAGATCGTCGGTATAACCGACCAGCGTCACCTCCAGCTTTGGATCGGCTTTCAGCCGCCCGGCGTGAACTCGCACCTTCTTGCGCCCCACGGCATCAACCCCGGAAGCACCCAGCACGAAAAACACATTGTTTTCATTGTCGACCGCAGCCATCACCTCTTCTTCGTTCGGCGAATGCGCGGGCTCCACAGCGGCAGCCACGGAGCTTTCCTCGACCACCGGGCTTACCGGCGCCGGGGGGGGCACCGGCGGCGCCACGGCACAGCCGGCAATCATCCCTGCCAAGAACAGTCCGCACAGTCGATGAATGGGCATCATGCCGATCTCACCCTGGCATCTGGCGAAGCAACCAACTCGGACAGTGGCGTCCCGGCACAGGATTCATCCTTGCCGGGCAAATGCAGAATCAACTCTTCTAGATTGATATGCAATGTTTTTAGAGAGACAGTGGGCAGTTTTGACAAGGCTTCCGGGAGAATCCCCTCGGCCGGCCCGGGCAATGCAGCCAGAGCGGCGAAGCCGCTTGCATCCAGACAAAGCCCGACCCGGCGCTGATCGGCACTCTGCCGTTTTTTGATCAGGCAACCCAGCGCCACCAGCTTATCGACCAGCAGACTGCAGGTCGATTGATGCACACCCATGCGGATCGCCAATTCAGTGATGCCGATTTCCGGGGTCCGCTGGACCTCCTGGAGAACCCACATCTGCGAGCCGGACATCCCGCAGCGCTCTTCAACCAGACGAAAATACTGGCGCATGGAGCCGAAAATCAGTCGAAATTGCTGCAATACATCCATCGGCAGCGAGTGGGTGGGGATATTTAAGGATGTCTTCAAGTGATGGCCTGACAATCTGATTGCACGAATCCGGGGCGTGAATTATATTGGTCATCAATGTATTTGTAAGCGGTTTTTTAGGCACATTCCTTGCAGCGAGGACTTCGGGGGCTTCAGCTCCCATTTTTTTTATGCTCAATTCGGTCCAACTCTTCGGCCTTGTCTTGCTCGGTGGTCTTGCTGCCGGCGAAGCATCGCGACGAGTGCTCGCCCTGCCTCGAACGACCGGCTACGTACTTTTCGGGCTGATTGCCGGGCAAAGTGGCATGAACTGGATTACGCCGCTGCACATTGAATCGGCGCAGCTCTTTATCGATCTCGCCCTCGGCCTGATTCTCTTTGAACTGGGTTATCTGGTGCCGCGCACGACCGCCCGCGAAGGTTTCAATCGACTGCTCGCCGGCTTCGGTATTTCGCTGAGCTCTGGCCTGGTGATGCTTGCCCTTTTCTTGTATTGGGGATTTGCCCCGACTTCCGCCTTGTTCGCCGCGGCGCTCTGCCTGGCCACTTCAGCGGCCATCACCATCGCCACCTGCAGCGATGTCGGCGCCAAGGGGGAACGCACCGGCCTGCTCTACACGATGGTGGCGATCAACGGTTGCGTCGCTTTTTCCGCCGTTGTCCTGCTCACACCCTTTCTGGGCGACACCGAAAACATCAGCAAGCTGACCAGCCTGGGCAGCGCGCTGGCCAGCATCCTCGGCTCCATCATCCTTGGCGGCGCCTGTGCCGGCCTGGTCCTGCTCGGTGCCGAAAAACTGGAAAAACAGCCGGAACATCAGCATCTGCTAATTCTCGGCAGCATCGTGCTGGGCGTTGGCACAGCGCTCTTTCTGGAGGTTTCGGTGCTGCTGCCGATGCTGATTTTCGGCTTTCTTGTCCGCACCATTGACGGCGAACGGAAGGTAATCGCCATCCGCATCGCCAGTGACGCCCGGGTCTTTCTTGTCATCACCTTTGTCCTCGCCGGCGCTGCGCTCGATATCGCCTATCTCGGCGAATACTGGCTGGAGGCACTGACCATCGCGCTGCTTCGTCTGGGCGGGCAGCTGCTGGCAGCAATGGCAGCACACCGACGGCTCGGCCTCTCGCCACAGGAAAGTTTGTTCCTCAGCATTGGCCTGCAGCCAATGTCGAGCGTTGCCCTGGTTCTGCTGGTCAATACCCAAGCGCTTTACACCGGCCTCGAACCCAGACTGGTCGGCATCTTGCTGGCCACCATCCTGCTCATGCAACTCTGTGGCCCGTTAGCTACTCAGACTGCCATCAAGGGCTTTGGCGAAGCGGGCCGTCTGCTTGCCAAACAGCCGAAAACCAGGCTTGCTACCCCAACCAAATCTCCGGGAGGAATTTCTTCATGAGCAAACGCCCGCTCCGCATCGGCCTGTCGGCCCGCATCTACCATCCGCTACCCGGCGCCATCGGTCTGCAGTCGAAATCACTGCAATACCTTGAGCAGTCGGTCGCCCACTGGGTGATGTCGCGCGAGGTGATGGTTTTCATGATTCCCTCGGTCAGCGGCGATGGTGTCGTGCACCGCAGCAGCATTCGTCTTTCCGACTACCCGCAATACCTCGACGGCCTGGTTCTGCAAGGCGGTGCAGACATCAGCCCGCAATGCTACGGCGAGGAGCCGCTGCAGCCGGACTGGGCCGGCGACCGCCTGCGCGATGCCTACGAGATGGAGTTGCTGCATGAATTCATGGAAGCCGGCAAGCCGGTGCTCGGCATTTGCCGCGGCGCCCAGCTGATTAACGTCGCCATGGGCGGCACCTTGTATCAGGACATCGCGACGCAATACGACAACCCGGCCGTCCATTTACATGCCGACTACGACAAGCACATCCACGCCATCGAGTGGGAAGCCACCTCCAGCCTGGCCAGGCACTACCCGGACAGTACGCGCGGCGGCGTCGTTTCCATTCACCATCAGGCGATCAAGGCGCTCGGCCGGGGCTTGCGGGTCGAGGCACGCGGCGCCGACGACGGCCTGATCGAAGCGATCAGACTGGAAGGCAAGCCCTATGTGCTTGGCATGCAATGGCACCCGGAATTTCACCCGCCAGGCAGCCCGAAACTGCTCGACTGCACACCGATTCTCGATGAATTCCTGAATGCGGCAAGAGGTCGCCGATGGTGATTTTGGCCATTTACCACGGTCGACCGCAGAAATTGGCCAAAAATGATTGACCGCCTGCTCGCCCCACTGCGCAGTGTCTGGGAAAACCTGCTCGAACGCCTGATTTTCCTGCCCCCCTTCCCGGAGAGCATCGATACACTGGCGCTGTTCAGCCTGTTGCTGGTCGTCGGCCTGCTCATTGGCGAGTGGTTGCACGCCCATGCCGGCTGGCCGAAGGTGATTGGCTACGTGCTGGCCGGCACCATCTTCGGCCCGGCCCTGCTCGGCTGGATCAGCATCGAGGCCCTGGCCCAGGCGCGGCCGATGGCCGATGCGGCGCTCGGTCTGCTGATGATGGAAGTCGGCCGACGGCTGGATCTTTCCTGGCTCGGCCGCAACCCGGAGTTGCTGCGCAGCACCTTGAGCGACATTATCCTTTCCTTCCTGCTGATTTTCGCCTTTGCCCTGCTGCTGGTTGGCCTGAGCCCGGCCTGGGCAGCGGCCACCGCCGCCGTCACGATGGCCTCGGCACCAGCCGTCGTGCTGCTCACCGTCGAGGAATCGAAGGCGCAGGGCCAGGTCACGGAGCGCATCATCCTGCACACGGCGATCGGTTCGGCGGCCTCCTTTGTTGCCTTCATCATCGTGCTCGGCATCATCCATGCCGAGCACAGTGAAGATTGGCTCAACGCCCTTGCCCACCCGCTCTGGGTCGCCATTGGCGCACCGCTCATCGCCTGGGGTGCGGCCCGACTGGCGCTGGGCATTGCCGGCCTGCTGCCCAAGCGCTCGCTGGCCCAAGTCTTCGTCCTGATCGCCAGCGCCCTGCTCGCCGTCGGCATTGCCCGCATGCTGGCGGTGCCGGTTTTTCTGACACTGTTCGTCATGGGCATTCTGCTGGCCAGTCGCGACCGGCACCAGACCCTGCGCTATACGCAACTGCCGGAAGGCCACTGGCTGCTCGCCATCATTCTTTTCGTCATCGTCGGCGCCTCGCTGCCCTGGCAGGATTTCACCTGGCTGACCGGCCTCCAGGCGCTCGGCCTGCTGCTCGTCCGGGCAATCGCCAAGATCGGCGCCCTCGCCTGGTCCGGCGGCAGCCTGCCCAGGCCAAAGCGGCTGCTGGTCGGCGTCGGCATTCAGCCGCTGTCGGCGACGGCGGTTTTCATGGCCTATGAAATCGCCAGCCTCTACCCGGAAATCGGCCGTTCCGCCCTCGCCCTGCCGCTTTTTGCTGCCGCCATCATGGAACTGGCCGGCCCGGCGCTGTGCCGCCTGGCCCTGCGCAAATCAGGAGAAACTGAAACAGCGGCGGCAACCCAGGGAGGTATCGCATGACCCAGCCCCTCGGCGAATTCAAACATAGCGAGCCCCTGACGCTGGGCGTCGAACTTGAACTGCAACTAGTCTCGCGGCGCGATTTCGACCTGACGCGAGCCGCGACCGACCTGATCGACAGCATGATCGAAATCAGCACCATGCCGCAGTCGACCGTGGATGGCATTGCCGCCGACCTCTCCGGCCTGCGCGAAACGCTGCGCACCCACTGCGCGCGCCACAACATCGCCGTTTGCGGCGGCGGCACGCACCCCTTCCATCGCTGGCCGGAACGTCGCATCTGCCCCGGAGAACGCTTCGACAATCTCTATCAGCGCTACGGCTATCTGGCCAAACAATTCACCGTTTTCGGTCAGCACATACACGTCGGCTGCACCTCGGCCGACGATGCCATCTGGCTGACCCAGGCGCTCGGCGTTTATGTCCCGGCCTTCATTGCACTCTCCGCCGCCTCGCCGTTTGTCGATGGCGTCGACACCTTTTTCCAGTCGGCCCGGCTCAACGCCGTCTCGGCCTTTCCGCTCAGCGGCCAATGCCCGCCACTCGCTGACTGGGCCGAATTTGTCAGGCATTTCAGCTTCCTGCAGGCCTGCGGCATCGCCGCCAGCATCAAGGATCTTTACTGGGACGTCCGGCCGAAACCCGAATTTGGCACGGTTGAAATCCGCGTCTGCGACACCCCGCTTAGCATCGAGCAAGCCAGTTCTTTAGCCGCCCTGGCGCAATCGCTCAGCCGCTGGTTGCTGCGCACCCGGCCCGAACTGCATACCGGCTTGCAAGCCCACGTCGCCCGCTACAACAAATTCCAGGCCTGCCGTTACGGCATGGCGGCGATGATTTCCGACCCGGTTGCCCTCTGCCAGCGACCGCTGCGCGAAAGTTTGCTTGAGTTGCTCGAAACACTGAGTGAAGACGCCCACGAACTTGGCTGTGAACACTGGCTCAAGGCGCTATTACCGATCGTCAGCAACGACACCGGTGACGCCACCTGGCTACGCGCCCGACATCTGGCGCACGGCAACCTCAATGACGTCGTCCGCGAAACCGCCGAGCGCTTGCTCACCCAACCCACCCACAAATCCTGGGAGCATTCCTGATGAAACGCCGGCTGACGCTACTGTCGCTCGCTCTTGCCACCTTACTGCCGGCCGTGCAGGCGGCGCCCGGTTGCCAGTTTGAACCGCTGGCCGCCGGCAGCGGAGGCATCGGCTCATGGATCGACAAAGGCAACTGGCTGGCCGTCGAAAACCAGCGTCTCAGCCTGTCGGCCGGCGAAGTCTTCATGCCGGCCTTGCGCCTGGCCGCGGCACCCGGCAGCGAACCCCTGCGCCCGGCGCCCCGCCCACTGGCGATCGACAACATCGGCAGCACCGACCCGCTCGATGGCCGCCCGCGCGATCTCGCTTTCCTGCTCGACAGCCGCCTTGACGCCGACGGCGTGCTGATCCTGCACAATGGCCGCATCCTCGCCGAGCGCTACCGGAATGGCCTTCGTGCCGAACAGCCCCGTTTGCTGCGCCAGGCCACCCGCCCACTACTCAACGTGCTGGGCGCCATCAGTCTCGCCCAGGGAAAACTCGCGGCCGACAAATCGGTCAACCGCTACATCCCGGCCCTGAGTACTCAAACCGGCACCCGCAAGCTCTCCATCCAGCGCCTGCTGGAAGGCGAAGAACGCTACAACTGGTCGGCCGAAGAACTGGACAGCTGGCGGCAGGCGGGCGGCTGGACCAGCGCTCCCGCCGCCGGCATTCGCCCCTGGCTCAACCAGAAGGGACTCTGGGACAAGCCTCTGGTCGTGGCTGAAGTCCCGGCCCTGGCCGCCAGACCGAGCGACGACCTGCTCGCCTGGACGCTTAGCGAAAGCAACGCGACGCCGCTCGCCCAACTCTTCTGCGATCAATTACTGGCCCGTAGCCGCCCGGAACATCCAGTGCTCTGGCTGACCGACCCGCAAGGAATCGAACTCGGTGACGGTCTGGCCCTCTCGCTGCGCGACTTCGGACGCCTCGGCCAACTGCTGCTTGAGACGCGCACCAACCGCAACCGCAGCAAAATTCCCACCTGGTTCATCGAAACCCTGACCGCCTCGGCCGGCATGCGCAGCCCGGAAATCAGGGGCCTGGCGAAAGGCAGCGAGCAACGTTACGGCTTCATCCATCTCGGTGGCGCCAAGAATCGGGTCGCCCTGATCGGCGCTCACGGCACGAGTCTGTATATCGATTTCGACCAGCGTCTGGTCATCGCCCTCTACGCCACCTACCCGACAGCCGGCAGTCCCGCACTGCTCGCCACGCTGGAGCAATTCTGGAAAAGCGTCGGGCTGGCTAACGCCCAGCCTCGCAAACGGTGAGCCAATGGATCGGACTCGGGACTGCCTGCCGGAAAACCGGCATGTTACGGTCGACCGGCTTTTCGGGCCATTTTTCAGGGCCTGACTAAAGCACCTTGCCGGGATTCATCAGGCCATGCGGGTCAAGCGCCTGCTTGATGCTGCGCATCAGGGCCATTTCGACCGGGCTCTTGTAGCGCAGCAATTCGTCGCGCTTGAGCTGACCGATGCCATGCTCGGCGGAAATCGAGCCATTCAGCGCGTCGACCGTGTCATGGACAATCCGGTTGACCGCTGGCTGGCTGGCGATGAAATGGGTGTTGTCCTGAACGTCAGGCTGCGACAGGTTGTAGTGCAGATTGCCATCGCCAACATGGCCGAAAGCGACCACGCGGATACCGGGAAAAGCGGCGGCCAGCGCCGCATCGGCCTGTTCGAGAAAAACCGGAATCGCCGATACGGGAACCGCAATGTCGTGCTTGATGCTGATACCTTCGATCTTCTGCGCTTCGGAAATATTCTCGCGCAAGGTCCACAGTTTGGCGGCCTGAGCCGCCGACTGGGCAATCACGGCATCCACAACTTCGCCAGCTTCGAGCCGGGCATGCAGCCAGTATTCGACGGCATAACTGCTGGTATCCGAAAACTCGGCCAGCACGTACCAGGGCGCGACAGAGGCCGGGCGCTGGGTATCGGGAATATTCTTTAGCACCAGAGCGAGCGCTGTTTCGGAGACCAGTTCGAAGGCGGTCAGTTGCCCATCAAAAGCAGTTTTTGCCTGATTCAGCAGGTCGACCGCAGCAAGCGGCGAGGCCACGTTCAGCCAGCAGGTCGTTTGCGATTTCGGCAGCGGAAAGAGCTTGAGCACGGCGCCGGTAATGATGCCCAGCGTGCCTTCGGCGCCGATGAACAGCTGCTTCAGATCGTAGCCGGTATTGTCCTTGCGCAGGCCGCGCAAACCATCCCAGACTTCACCGCTGGGCAGCACGACTTCAAGACCCAGCGTCAGTTCGCGGGTGTTCCCGTAGCGCAACACCTGCACACCGCCGGCGTTGGTCGACAGATTGCCGCCAATCTGGCAAGTCCCTTCCGATGCCAGCGCCAACGGAAACAGCCGATCAAAATCACGCGCCGCTGCCTGCACCGCAGCCAGCGTGCAGCCCGCTTCAACGGAAATCGTGTTGTTTTTTGCGTCGACCGCAGCAATCCGGTTCAGGCGGCCCAAACTCAGCACCACCGCTTGCCCCGCCGCATCCGGCGTCGCCGCCCCGCACAGGCTGGTGTTGCCACCCTGCGGCACGATCGGCGCCCCGGCCTCGATGCAGGCCTTGACCACGGCAGCGACCTCAGCCGTGTTGGCCGGCCGCACTACGCATTGCGCGCTGCCGCCAAAGCGGCCGCGCCAGTCACTAACGAAGGGTTGAATTTCGACGGGATCAGTCAGGACGTAAGCTGCCCCGACGATCATCTTGAGTTGTTCAGACAGGCTTGGCGTAGAGGTCATGGTGGTCAGCATCGATGACGCGCACCTGCATGAAATCGCCCGGCTGGGCGTCGAAATGACCGTCCAGATAGACCAGACCGTCGATTTCCGGCGCATCGGCCTTGGAGCGGGCAATCGTGCCTTCTTCATCAACTTCATCGACCAGCACTTCGATCACGCTGTCAATCTTGGCAGCCAGCTTGTCGGCGCTGATGTCTTCTTGCACCTGCATCAACCAGCGGCGACGATCTTCGCGCACATCTTCCGGCGGCAGGCCGGCAATTTCGTTAGCCTTGGCGCCGTCAACCGGCGAGTAGGCAAAAGCGCCGACACGGTCGAGTTGGGCATCTTCGAGGAACTGGATCAGCTGATCGAAATCCTCATCCGTTTCGCCGGGGAAGCCGGTGATAAAGGTCGAGCGGATAACAATTTCCGGGCAGATTTCGCGCCATTTACGGATCCGCTCCAGCGTATTTTCAGCCGAGGCCGGACGCTTCATGGCCTTCAATATTCTCGGGCTGGCGTGCTGGAAAGGCACGTCGAGGTAAGGCAGGATCTTGCCCTCGGCCATCAGCGGAATCACGTCATCGACTGACGGATAGGGATAGACGTAATGCAGGCGAACCCAGATGCCGAACTGCGCCAGGGCATCGCAGAGCTCCTTGAGCCGCGATTTGACCGGCTTGCCGCCCCAGAAACCGGTGCGGTATTTGATATCGACGCCATAGGCGCTGGTGTCCTGCGAGATGACCAGAATTTCTTTCACGCCGGCGCGCGCCAGACTTTCGGCTTCGGCCAGCACATCCCCGACCGGGCGCGAAACGAGCGGTCCGCGTAGCGACGGGATGATGCAGAAGGTGCAGCTATGGTTGCAGCCTTCGGAAATTTTCAGGTAAGCAAAGTGATCCGGGGTCAGGCGAATGCCCTGCTCCGGCACCAGCGAGGTAAACGGATCGTGGCGCTGCGGCAGGTGCTGGTGGACGATGCCCATCACCTCATCGGCGGCATGCGGACCGGTGACGGCGAGTACCGACGGGTGGGTATTCTTGACGATATCGCCCTTGGCGCCGAGGCAGCCGGTGACGATAACCTTGCCGTTTTCGTTGAGCGCTTCACCGATGGCGTCGAGCGACTCTTCCACCGCCGCATCAATAAAGCCACAGGTATTGACGATGACCAGATCGGCACTTTCGTAGCTCGGCGAAATCTCGTAGCCTTCGGTACGCAGCTTGGTCAGGATGCGCTCGGCGTCCGAAGACGCCTTTGGGCAGCCCAGTGAGACGAAGCCGACTGTCGGCACTTTTTCGATGATATTCATGCAGTAAAAACCCTAACCGGAAGCGCCGGAATTCTAAAACCGGTATTTTACGGCGAGAATCAACTCGGCAGTCGGGCAAGCGCCAGTTTCAGCGCCTCGAAACATCGTTCATCAATCGCCGTGCCGACATTTTCGGCCATCATTTCGAGGCTGCGCGGAATCGGAATCGCCCCCCGATAGGGGCGTTCAGCGGTAATCGCATCAAAAATATCGGCTGTGGTGATGATGCGGGTTTCAAGAGAAATTTCATCAGCCATCGCACCGCGCGGATAACCCTTGCCGTCGAGTCGTTCATGGTGCGCCGCCGCCACCCGCGCCAGTTCGGCAAAGGCATCGATGCGCGAGAGGATGGTTTCGGTGTACATCGCATGCGCCTTCACCGCCGCCCACTCCTCGTCGTCGAGCTTGCCCGGTTTGTCGAGCACGCTGTTGCTGACCCCGAGTTTGCCGACATCGTGCAGCAAGGCGCCGCGCTTCAACCAGCGCCGACGTTCATGCGACAAGCCCAGCGCCTCGGCGATCATGTCGGTGTAAAGCGCCACCCGGGCACTGTGGCCGCTGGTGTATGGACTTTTCGAGTCGACCACCTGACCGAAGGCGGCGGCGATATCGTCGAGATAATCGTCGTCCAGCGCCACAACGTGCGACGCCGGTTCCAGTGCCAGAATGGCATCGTTGATGTCGGCTGCGGCTAACACCCGCCAAAAATCAGCGGTATCGGCAACTTGCCCGAAAGCATCCACCAGCAGTGGGTCAAACCAGCGGCCGGCGCGCAGGCGGATTTCGTCCAGCGCCGCTTGCGGCCCGCCTGCTGTGTGAAAGACATCGATCACCTGAGCCAGCAGCGCAATCCGTGCATAAAGTGGAATAGCCTCACCGGCCAGCCCCTCCGGCTTGCCCTGGCCATTGAAATGTTCATCCAGACTGTAAATACCCTGCGCGACGCGCTCCGGAAAGCGCAGCAGCCGGGCAATTTCGGCACCGCGCTGACAGCGGGTGGCGATCAATTCCCGGGCAATCTCGTTGCCGTCGCGCATGATGCCCATCACGCTGCGGAAACGTTCGGCCAGGCCCGCCTTCAGTCCGGTGTGCTTGAGTACGAAATGCAGCACCTGCGGCAGGCTGTCGCCGACAGTTTTGAAATCGCGCTTGAAAGCAAGGTCATCGGTCAGATACAACTCGCAAATGCGCGCCGCATTGCTGCTACAGCCGAGATCCTTGAGCAGCAAGGTGTAATACAGCCCCCACAACTCGTCGTCCGACATGCCGATGACGCGCCCAATGTGCATGCCAATCCAGCAGCAACGAACACAATGCCCTTCCGGCTGCCCCTCGGTGATGTCCAGCGCGTGACTGAGCGCCGAAATCAGCTCGGAGAGCTTGAGATCCGGCGTCACGGATAGCGCGGCAGGTGGCGGCAGCATGTCATTCATGACGAACAGGTTATCGCGGTTATGGGAAAAGTGACACGAGGCTACCGAAACACTGTTGTTTCAGCAAAAACATCGGCGCACCGCAAGGAAGCTCATTGCACGCGAAACGGTAGAAACTGCGTATTGATTCGATCAAACGTGCCATCCCGCTGGATGTTTTCCAGCGACCTGTCGAGCGGTTCCTTGATCTCCGCCCGTTTGGGGCTGATGCCGAAAGAGGCACGGCCTTCCAGTTCCGGGGCTTGCAGTACGGTTGGCGTCAGGCCAAGCTGGAGGAATCGTGGATTTTTTTGCAGGTTGAAACTGGTCATCAAGGGTGCAATCATCGCCTGCGCGACCCCAGCCGATAATTGCTCGATCATCTGGACATCAGTCTGCGCACTGATGCTCTCCCAACCCTGCGCCTTGACGTAATTTTCCTGCACCGAACCACGAAAGGCGGAAACGCGGACACCGGGACTGCCCGGCTGAATGCCCGGCTTAGCGAACCACAGTGAAATTGAGCGGTAGAACGGCTGGCTGAAAATAATTTTTTGGCGCCGCTCGGGCGTATTCAGCAAGCCAATCGCCGCGATATCGAAATGCCCGGCTGCGAGGTCATCGATCATGTAATCCAGCTTGGTGACCTGAAATTCGCAGGTCACTTTCATATCGGCACACAGGGCCTTGGCGATCGCGTAGCTGAAGCCGGTCAAATTGCCGGCTTTATCGCGATAGGACATCGGCGGTGCATCATCAAGTACGGCAACCTTGAGCCGTGCCGGCTCGGCCTTGGCAAAACCAGCTACACCAAGCAGAAGGAGACACAAACCAAAAACAGAGAGATGGTGGGCCACGGTTTTTGCCACAAAATTAACATTTATCAAAAGATATACCTTACACCAGATCATTGCAGCAGCATCAGTCGACAATTTTACTAGCGCAGCTGATTTTTCTGGTTATAATGCGCGCCCTCAGCGTCCTTAGCTCAGTTGGTAGAGCGCTTGCCTTACACGCAGGATGTCGGCGGTTCGAGCCCGTCAGGACGCACCAGATTTTTTTGGCAACCTTCCCTGTTGCCCATGTGGCTCAGTGGTAGAGCACTCCCTTGGTAAGGGAGAGGTCGGCAGTTCGATCCTGCCCATGGGCACCATTCCCGGTATTGCAAGCTCAGGCGCTTGCCTGCTGCCCCACCGGGAAAGCCACTTAAATATCCCCCTCGGCAAACCTCAGGCACTGATAGCCCCCCAATCCGGCTCGGCGAAAGCCGCCATGGGCAGCGAAATTCAGGCCAGATTTTGAGTTGACCGCAGCAAACCTTGTTTCGCGCCGCTTTTAGTCGCTCAATGGTCCGCTGTGCCGCTCCGTTCATCTCACCCGGCATTCGACTGACAAGTTCGAAACCGACCAACGCCGGATTTGCTGGCCCAGCCCGGCTTGCCGATGATCAGCTAGGCGCCAAGCAGCTTGCGAATGAAGTTTTCGACGTAAGCCGGCCGCAGGGGCTTGATGATGTAGCCAACCGCCCCCAACCCGGCGGCCTGGGTAACCTGCAATTTATCGACACAACCGGTCACCATGACGACGGCGGTTTCCGGACTGGCCTCCTTGATCAGGGGCAATGCCTCCATACCGCCCATCACCGGCATGTTGATATCGAGAAAAAGCACCGTTGGCCGATGGTTTCTCGCCGCCAGCACGGCTTCTGCACCGTTGGTCACCGATTGGGCAACCGTGAGGTGCGATCCCTTGAGCAGCGCATTGAGGACAAGGCGGACGGAACTATTGTCATCGGCAATCACCGCAGTACCTCGCAGTCCGCCATTAGCCGTTGAGTTTGCCCCCTTGCCCACACTGTCCGTCGCCGCGCTTGACTGATTGGCCAGGCGGCGCGTTTCGGCCACAAGCCGCAATTCCTCGACAATCTGGGTCTGACTGAATGGCTTGCGGATGAAGCCGGAAGCCCCGGCGTCGGCTGCCTTTTCTTCCAGACCAGACTCTTCGGAGGCGGTCATGAACAGCACATCAAGCTGCGGGGCGAATGCCTGGATCGATTTCAGAATAGTCAGACCATCACGACCCGGCAACTGGTAATCAAGGCAGACCGCTTCGGGAGCGATCTGCCGAATTCTTTCTTCCAGACCATTTCCGTCTTCAAAGAGGCCGACTACCTCATG
>CAYWNX010000019.1:14246-17050 GCA_964459735.1 uncultured Dechloromonas sp.
TTCCGCATCGCCGCCTTGTCATCACCGATCATGATTCGCATCGAAACCAGACTCCACGTGAAAAAATCGCCGTCATCACGCCGGCTGCACCCTGAAGGATACCAGAAGCATCTTCAACGAAGCCAGGCATCTGCGGCATTGTTCTATGTCGTTTGGCGTAATCGGGAGCCTGCTTCCTGCCTTAATCCGCCAGTTCGATCTGGCCGCTGATTGTCGTCGTCACCTGGCTCTCGCCGGCCTCCAGCGGAGCCGGGGCAGCATCGACCTGCATGGCGCCGCGACTGGCGCGCATGATCGGCATCGGCATACTGCCGCCTTGCTGGATATTGAGCTGCTTGATCCGCCAGGTTTTGCCCAGTTGTTCTGCAACCACCGCCGCCCGGCTCTGGAAGGCGCGGATCGCGTCGCGGGTCGTTTCATCCTCGACCTGGCGGCGGGTTCCGGGCGACGGCATCTGGCTGAGCGAACCAAGGGCAAGATGCATTTGCTGAAGCTTGCCGATCAGTTCGGAAACCGTTGCTGGCTCCTTCGACTCCAGAATCAACTCGCTGCGCATGCGCCAGCTTTCGATTTGCTGCCCCTTCCCGTAGACCGGATAGGTTGATTGCTGGCCGCTCTTGACCGAAACCGCAGGTTTGTCGCGAATGAGCTTGAGCGCCTCGGCGATTTCCTGATTGACCCGGCGGGCCGGTTCGGCCGGATTGCTGCCGGTGGACTCGCTGTAGATACTGGCACGCACCATGTCGTTGGCCGCCGGCCGGCTGGCCTCGGCAGCGAGTTCGATGATGGTGCCGGCATGTGCCAGCGGGGCGCTGAGCAAAGCGCTGGCCAGCAGGGCAATGCGTACTTTTTTCATGGTCGTTCTCCAGGACAGGATGGACAGTTCACAAGGATTTGGCTTTGCAGGCGGCCATCAGTTGCTCGGCGAGAAAATCCATCAAGACCCGAACCCGATGCGGTACATGCCGGTTGCTGGGCAACATGGCGTAAATGCCGAGTTCCGGAATCGGAAAATCAAGCAGGATTTGCTCGACGCGGCCGCTGACAATAAAGCTGTCGGCAATGAAGTCCGGTTGCAGCGTAATCCCCAGCCCCTGCGCCGCCGCTTCGGTCAGCACCTCGCCGTTGTTGGCGTTGATTCGGCTGCGCAGCTGGAAAGTCTCGAGTTGGCCATTGACCATGAATTGCCAATTCGAGACGGCGCCGGTGGCCGTATAACCCAGGCATTCGTGGTGCGCCAATTCGGCGGGATTTTGCGGTCGACCGTGGCGGGCAAGATATTCCGGCGCAGCAACGACCCGCATGTGGCCGGTGCCGATCTTGCGCGCCACGTCGCCGGGGTCCATTCGGCGCGTAATGCGGATGGAGAGATCAATCCCCTCCTCGATCAGCTTCACCCGGCGGTCGGTGTAATCCATATCCAGACTGACTTCCGGGTAGCGCTGCGAGAAGTCGAGCAGCAGCGGCGCCAGGCGCTTGATCCCGAAACTGAGTGGCAGGCTGATGCGGATATTGCCGCGCGGGATCAGGCGCTCTTCCGCCACATCGGCTTCGGCCGCTTCGACCAGGTTCAGGATGACCCGGCATTTTTCCAGATAGGCGGTACCAGCCGAGGTCAGCGCCAGTCGACGTGTGCTGCGCACCATCAATTTAACGCCGAGGTGGGCTTCCAGTGCAGCAATCTGCCGCGTCACCACGGAACGCGCCAGACCCAGTTGCTGCGCCACCGCTGAAAAGCTGCCCAGTTCAGCCACCCGCAGGAAGAGACGCATGGCTTCAAGTCGGTCCATTGTTGCCAATCAAGCAATAAACATTTGCAGATTGTCGGCTATTTCGCTGCAGCAAGGAAGACTAGAGTACATCCATCGCCTCAGGAGTTATTCGCATGACCCAGATCCAACCCGCACTTTTCGTTCCCCACGGCGCGCCGACTTTTGCGCTGCGCCCGGGTGCGGCCGGTACGGCGATTTCCGCAAAGGCCCACACCCTGCCCTTGCCGCGCGCCATCATCATCATCAGCGCGCACTGGGATACCGCCGTGCCGACGGTCGGTTTCGCCGACCGCCTGGAAACCATCCATGACTTTTACGGTTTCCCGGATGAGCTTTACACCCTGCGTTACCCGGCCACTGGCTGCCGTGAGGCTGCCGAAGTCGTCGTTGCCGCCATCCGTGCCGCCGGCCTGCCGGTAGCGACGGATGCCGAACGCGGCCTCGACCACGGCGCCTGGGTGCCGCTGCGCCTGATGTTCCCGGAAGCCGATGTGCCGGTGATTCCGCTTTCCATCCAGAGCCATGGCGGGCCGGAACAGGCGTATCAGCTGGGTCAGGCGCTCGCGCCGCTGGCCGCCAGGGGTTTTCTGGTGATCGCCTCCGGCAATGTGACGCACAACCTGCGCGACTACCAGTTGGCGGCGCGCAATGGAGGACAGACACCGGCTTATGTCCGCGAGTTCTCGGACTGGCTGGCGGATCACCTCAAGGCTCACGATATCCCGGCGCTGCTCGACTATCGCGCCCAGGCACCAGGCGCCGTGCAGGCCCACCCGAGCGATGAACATTTGTTGCCACTGTTTGTCGCATTGGGTGCCGGGGGCGAACAGGCCGCGGTTCAACGCTTTCACGCCGGCATCGATGATTACGTCATCGCCATGGATGCCTATGCGTTTTTGCCGAAAAAAGGAGGTCGACCGTGACAGCTAGCTACACCACTACCGCCAAAGCCCTGCACTGGCTGATGGCTGTTCTTTTCTTCGGCCTGCTGGCGCTCGGTTTCTACATGCAAGATCTACCGCTGTCACCACG
>CAYWNX010000020.1:0-12391 GCA_964459735.1 uncultured Dechloromonas sp.
TTGTTCCTTGCTGAACCCGCCGACCGGCTGCGTCTCATGGTGGGTCGCCAACGGTTGGGCGAATCTTTTTTTCTATCAGATCAGCGACCGCATTCGACCAACAACCGGGCGACTCACGGTCAATGGAATTGGTAACTATCGGAGTATTGTTCTGGCCGCCGGCAAAACGGTCTGCCAGCCCGATCCCGTCGATCCAGCCAAATGCAAGCTGGACGCCCAGGGCAAGGCCATCTACTGGGACAGATCAATCCGCGAAACCGAGCGTTTTCTCGAACGCAAGAATCAGGATGTTTCCCGCAACGGTGAGGCAAAATCGCCGGTCACGCAGTTTTCGAGCGAGGCAGTATCGGCTACATTCAATGACCGCCTCTCTTACTGACACGCCATGAACAGGCAAGGTTTGCCCAGCCCCTCCACGACTCACCAGTCCGGCTTCTCCCTCATCGAACTGGCCATCGTGCTGATCATCGTCGCACTGCTGACCAGTGGCTTGCTGGTTGGCCTGTCCAGCCAACGCAATCAGGCTGAAAACAAGGATGCACAACGTCAACAGGAAATAGTCCTTGATGCCATTCTGGGCTTCGCCATGTCGTCAGGTCGCCTTCCCTGCCCCGCCGATCCGGGCATTGCCACAGCCAGTGGCGCCGGCAGTGAGGACTTGCAATGCACCCCCGCTGATTGCAGCACCACTGACCGCATATGCAAGCTTGAACATGGGGTGATCCCCTGGCGAAGTCTCGGCCTGCAGGAAACCGATCCGTGGGGCAACCGATTCACCTATTTCGTCGGCAAGGAGTTTTCCAATCCGATTACCCTGGCTGAAAAAGACAACGGCACTCGAACGCGCTTCAGTTTGGACACGGTGGGGCGGGCAAATATCCAGGACAGCGCCGGCCAAGCAGTCGCCAGCGATATCCCGGCGGTTATTGTCAGCCATGGCAGCCATGGCTTAGGCGGCTATCAAAGCAGTGGCCTTCAACTCGCTGGCGCAACCGGCGATGAAGCCAAGAATGCCGATGCCAACCTGACCTTTGTGTCGCACACTCCGACTGAGAATTTCGACGATCTGGTCACCTGGATCATTCCGAGTATCCTGAAATCCCGCCTCGTCGCCGTCGGCAAACTCCCCTGAATCGGTTGCCCCCTTGGCGCCTTGACCTCAATCTCGACGACTGCCACACTACTTTATGCTTTCGCTATAAACCGGATTCAAATCCCGTGAGCCAGCCAGCCTTCCTTTTCTCCCTGCGCAACGCCGGCATTAATCCGGATGATGATGCCGAAACACGCCTGAAAAAATCCCTGCTGATCTTCGCCACCGGCCTGGTTTGTCTCGGTTCCATGCTCTGGCTCTTTCTGTACGGCCAGATGGGGCCGCAGTTCTCGGCGACGCCGCCGTTCATTTTCCAGATCCTGCTGGTCAGCAACCTGCTCTTTTTTTTCCGCAGCGGCAATTTCGATTTCTTCCGTTATTCGCAACTGGCGCTCTTTCTCTTTGCGCCATTTGCCGTGCAATGGAGCATCGGCAACTTCATTACCGCCAGCGGCACCAGTCTTTGGGGCTTGCTGGCGCCGATTGGTGCCTTGCTGTTTATCGGCCCGCGCGAATCCATTGCCTGGTTTTTCGCCTATATTTTCCTGACTGCGCTCTCCGGATTTTTTGATTATTTTCTCGCCGACAGCGTCGCGGCAACGACACCCAAGGTCGCCATCCGGACCAGCGTTTTCTTCTTCGCCCTCAATTTCGCCGCCATTTCCAGCATCGTTTATCTGCTGCTGCGCTACGCGGTTCAGGAAAAAGCCAAGGCGCAGGCAAGTCTGGAAACGACTCATCATTTGCTTCAGGAAGAGCAGGAGCGTTCCGAACGTCTGTTGTTGAATATCCTGCCCGGCCCGATTGCCGAACGCCTGAAAAACGACAAACAAACCATTGCCGACGGCTTTGCCGATGTCACCGTGATGTTTGTCGATATCGTCAATTTCACCAAGGTGGCAGGGGGGCTGACGCCGCAACAGGTTTTTGCCATGCTCAATCGCATCTTCTCGTCCTTCGACGAGTTGGCCGAGCAGTTTGGCGTCGAGAAAATCAAGACCATCGGCGATGCCTATATGGTCGCCGGCGGCCTGAACAATGAACTGAGCAACTACTCGAAATCCATCGCCGAACTGGCCATCGCCATGCGCGACTTGTTGCAACGAGATTTCACCGTCAACGACATGCGTCTCGATGTCCGTATCGGCATTGGCACCGGCCCGATCGTTGCCGGCGTGCTGGGCAAAAAGAAGTTCATCTACGATCTGTGTGGCGACACGGTCAATCTGGCCAGCCGGATTACCAGCGAAGGCACCCCCGGCATGATCCAGGTGGACGAAATGACCCACCGCCGCCTGGCCGAGCATTTCATCTTTCATGAGCCGCAAATGCTCTACCTGAAAGGCAAAGGCAATACCGCGGTCTATCGCCTGATCAGCCAGCGAGAGGACAAGGGCGGGCGGGAAATCGCCTCAGCGGCGAACTGACAGTCGGAAAGCGACACGTCCCGGCCGGTTTTCGGCCAATTCAAGACAATAGCCCGCAGCCTCGACCTGACGGGCGGCGTGATAAAGCCCGATCCCCAAACCATCTTCGGAACTGACCGGTTCCCGCAACACCCTGTCGGCAAGGCTCGCCTCAAGCGGAACCCCATCGTCGGCAACCAGCAAGACCGCATCGGCAAAAGTGACATCGATAAGCAACCCCGGCTGGCGCTGACGCTTAGCCAGCGCATTCTGGAGCAGGTTTTCAGCCACGCTGTCGAACAGGCTACCCGGTACCCGATCACCCGTTTCCGGCTGACCGCGCCAGACGATTTCGGCGGATGAATATCTATCCTGCAACCGCCACCACCAGAGCGCCGCATCGATGCTTTCCCAATTTTCGGCTTGCGGTGACTGCAGCTTTTCCAGAGTCACCCGCAGGCGCTCGGTAATCTGCGGCAGTTGCCGGCTGAGCAAACCGGCCAGTTGCGCCGGATCGCCCGGCCGGACCGCGGCGTAGCACAGCCCCTGCATCGATTGCAGAATATTTTTTACGTCATGCGTCACGCGAGCCCCGGTTTCGTAAACCGCTTGCAGGTAGCCCATGCGTTGCAACTGATGTGTCTGACGCTTGACCAGATAAAACTCGGCTGCCAGCCGAAGCAGCCATTCGACATGCCAGCGCATCGAAGGCGATGGCGGATGACGGAAATAGACCGATAAAACAAGATCATCGTACTGATACAGGTGCGGGTGATGCGTTCGCTCGCCTAACTGCCCGGTCTTGCCACTGGCACGCCACGAAACCCCCAATATCCAGGGCGTTTCCTGCAGACGCCCCATCGCCGCCGCGAGAAAAAGAGCCGGATCAAGTTCCCGCTCGCTTTCTTCCGCCAACTGCACCAGCCATTGCTCAAGCGGCATGCCCACCGACAACAGATAACGCGAGATGGCTGCGCCGATACCGGAAAAACCGGCCCGCGGATTCCACGCCCAGGCCACTAGCAACAAGGCACCTGCTACGGTCAACGAGGTTTTGAACAAAGATTCGATGTAACTGACCTGACCCACCAGCATATAAGCCAGCGCGCCGAGCACGAAAACCGCCAGCACCAGAAAGACCAGCACGCCATAGAACAGATCGAAAGCATCGCCGGGCCGCCGCTGCGGTGCACGCGCCGGAAAGACCAAAAGCAGCGGCAAAATAAGCGGCATGAATTGTGCAAACGGGTCGCGCAACACTGGGTCCAGCGCGACGACCGAAGAAATTTCCGGTACCACACCAAAGATGGTGAGGCCAACAAGATAGCCAAAAGCCAGCAGGTAACCCGCCCGCTCTACCCGGCGATCCGTCCACAGAACGCGACCACCAATCGCAGCGGCCAGCGCGCCGCACCAAATCAGTAACAGCCAGGGGCCGAGAAACCAGGTCGAAGCCAAAACCACGGCAAACAGAATGCTTCCCTGCGCCAGACTGATCCGGCGCTCGCCGGCCACGAAAGGCTGCCAGATCAAAAACAAGCCAAGCGCCACCATCCAGAGCAGGCGAACCGCGGGCATTTGCCACCCGCCAAAGGCCAGCACATGCAACATCAGCAAATGGCCGGCCAACAGCAAATGCGGCCACTCGCCAAGCCGGCTGGCCAATCCGGGCCATCTCCTAATGTCCATTAATGAACCAACCTGTCAATTTTTCGACACATTTTCACTTGACTCTGGTCAGGATTGCCAAATTTATACTTTATTCAACGGGCACAAATATTGCTGATGTGACTGGAGAAATCATGAACCGGAGAATGCCATGAAAAACCAACAAGGGGGCTTTACCCTCGTCGAAATCGCCATCGTGCTGGTCATTATCGGGCTGCTGCTGGGTGGGGTGCTGAAGGGGCAGGAGTTGATTAATCAAGCCAAGATCAAAAATGTGGCCAATGACTTGAATGGCATGTCGGCTGCAATTTATGGCTATCAGGATCGCTACAAAAAATTCCCGGGTGATGACGATCAGGCAGAGACTCGCTGGACTTCACCCGCCACAAAAAAAGGTGACGGTAACGGTGCCGTAGGTGCATCGAGCATTAAAGCCGTTCTGGAGTGTGCCGTCACCGACAAAGACACAGAAAACTGCCGTTTCTGGCAACACCTTCGTCTTTCAGGATTCGTCGGCGGCGACTCTGCAACCACAAATGCTCCGCAGAACGCCTCTGGCGGCGTATTACAGGCTCAAAATGGCGCGCTCGGCCTATCTGGCTTGACTATCTGCACCACGAACCTGCCTGGCAAGATTGCCAATGCCATTGATGCCCAGTTCGACGACGGACGACCGGGAACCGGACAGGTTCGGGGCACCAATACCTCAACAGCGCTGGATACCAAGCTGGCCGACGACAAAGGTTACGTTGATGATGGCAACGCCGTATATGTCGTCTGCAAAACACTTTAGCTTGTAAAAATAGAACGCAAGCCCGCTCCGGCGGGCTTTTTCATTTCTGCAGCAGCCGCTGCTCTGCCGCCGCAACCGACTCCGGGTCGCCGAGCACAACCACGATGTCACCGGCTTCGAGGCGAGTCTCAGGCGCTGGCTCAATGGCTCGGATACCGCGCCGGCGAATCGCGCTGACCTCGCAACCCAGGCTTTCCATATTGAGTTCCGCCAAGGTTTGGCCGATGCCCGCTGCGCCCGCCTCAAGCCAGATGGAATGAAGCCGGAGTTGATGCTCATCTTCCTCCTCGCGATCAGTCTGGCCGCGATAGAAGCCGCGCAATAAACGGTAGCGCTGCGAGCGGGTTTGGCGAATGCGTTTCAGCACGCGATTAATCGGCACGCCAACCAGCACCAGCGCATGTGAAGCAAGCATCAGGCTGGCTTCCAGGGTTTCCGGCACGACTTCCGCCGCTCCCGCCTTGGCCAGACGCCCCATGTCGCGTTCATCAATCGTGCGGACCACCACCGGCAAATCCGGGCGCAATTCCTGAACGTGATGCAGCACTTTCTCGGCGAGCGGGGTGTCGCTCATGGTGACAATGACCACGCTGGCCCGCATCAAACCGGCAGCAATCAGGGCATCCTTACGCCCGGCGTCGCCAAAAACAACGCTTTCGCCACCGGCAGCGGCTTCCCGGACCCGGTCGGGATCAAGGTCGAGGGCAATGTAATGCACCCCCTCCTGACCAAGAAAACGCGCCAGATATTGGCCATTCCGGCCAAAGCCGCAGAGGATGGCATGCTTTTCAGTGCCCATCGACTGGACGGCGATTTTCGTCAGATGCATGGAACGCATCAACCACTCACTGGCGACAAAGCGCATCACCAGCTTTTCGCTGTAATGCACGATAAACGGTGCAATCAGCATGGAAAGCACTAAAGCGGTCAGCGCCACCTGTTCAACCGCTTTCGGCATGCGCGCGACTTCACCGAGCAGCACGAAGCCAAATTCGCCACCGGCGCAAAGCCAGAGTGCCGAGCGAATGGCGTTTCCGGGCGTCGAACCCAGACGCCAGGAAAGCAAACCGACAACCAGACCTTTGATCAGCAACAGACCCAGCAATATCAACAACACCTGCCACCACAGCCCGACCAGAATGTGCAGATCAAGCTTGACGCCAATCGTGACGAAAAAAAGCCCCATCAGCACGTCGCGAAAAGGTTTGATGTCTTCTTCCACCTGCAGGCGGTATTCGGTTTCGGAAATCAGCATGCCGGCCACAAAAGCGCCCAGCGCCAGCGACAAGCCAGCCAGCTCGGTCAGTGCGGCGAGGCTGAGCGTGATGAGCAGCACATTGAGAACAAACACTTCGGAGGATTTGGCGCGCGCGACAATATGAAACCATTTGCGCATCAGCTTCTGGCCAAAAACCAGAATTACCGCCAGCACAACAATCGCCTTGAGCAGCGCGATGCCGAGCAGCATGGCAAGCTTTTCCGGCGGTTGCGTCAGCGACGGAATCAGGACCAGCAATGGCACCACGGCCAGATCCTGGAAGAGCAGGACACCCATGACTTCGCGGCCATGGGCGGAATCGAGTTGCATGCGCTCGGCCAGCAATTTGGTCAGCACTGCGGTCGAGGACATGGCGAAGACGCCGCCGAGGGCGATGCCAAGTTGCCAGCCGACACCAAAAAGCATGACCAGCCCGGTCGTCAATACCATGGTGATCGCAACCTGCAACAAGCCCAGCCCAAAGACGATGCGCTTCATCGTGTACAGCTTGGGCAGTGAAAACTCCAGGCCGATCGAGAACATCAGGAAAACCACGCCGAACTCCGCCACATATTCGGCGCTATGCATGTCCGCCATCAGGTTGAAGGCGTGCGGGCCAATCAGGCTGCCGACCAGCAGGTAACCCAGTACCGGCGGCAGGTTGAAGCGGCGAAAGATGACCACGGCAAAAACCGAGGCACCTAACAGCAAGAGGACGAGAGATAGTGCGCTCAAGGGGGCTTTTCGCGATTCAGGTATACTTGGGTCATCATAACCGTAGCCAGCCCATGATCCCAAGCCCAACTCCCCATCGTTTTTCGCCGGAACGCGCTCTGGAGCTAGGTCGCCAGACGCTAAGCATCGAAGCTGCTGCGGTCGACGCACTAAAAAGCCGAATAAATGGTGATTTTGCCAAGGCAGTCGAACTGATTCTGCTCAGTCACGGCCGCCTGATCGTCAGCGGCATGGGCAAATCCGGTCACATTGCCCGCAAAATCGCTGCCACCATGGCCAGCACCGGCACCCCGGCCTACTTCGTGCACCCGGCCGAAGCCAGTCACGGCGATCTCGGCATGATTACCCGCAACGACGTACTGCTCGCCCTCTCCAATTCCGGCGAATCGGAAGAGTTGCTGCGCATCGTCCCGCTGGTCAAGCGGCAAGGCGCGCGCCTGATATCGATGACTGGCGCACCGACTTCAACCCTGGCCCGCGAAGCCGATGTACATCTCGACGCCGGCGTCGAACAGGAAGCCTGCCCACACAACCTGGCGCCAACCGCCAGTACCACCGCGGCCCTGGCGCTGGGCGATGCGTTGGCCGTCGCCTTGCTTGACGCGCGCGGCTTCGGGCCGGACGACTTCGCCCGCTCCCACCCCGGCGGTTCGCTCGGTCGCCGCTTGCTGACTCACGTCAGCGATGTCATGCGGCCGCTCGAAAAAGTCCCGGTCGTTACCCCGGAAACCGGCATTACCGATGCCATTGTCGCCATGTCGCGCGGTGGCCTCGGGCTGATCGCCATTACCGATCCGGCCGGCAAGGTGCTTGGTATTTTCACCGACGGCGACTTGCGCCGCGCCTTCGAAAAACGTATCGACCTGCAACAAGGCGTCATTGCCGGCGTCATGCATCCGGCACCGCATACCATCGGCCCCAACCGCCTGGCGGTGGAAGCGGTCGAAATGATGGAACGCCTGCGCATCAACGGCTTGCTGGTCGCCGACGCCGACGGCCAACTGGCCGGCGCCCTCAACATGCACGACCTCTTCACCGCCAAGGTTATTTAATGGACGCCAAATCCCGCGCCACCCGCATCAAACTGGTTGCTTTCGACATCGACGGCGTGATGACCGATGGCGGCCTGCATTACACCGACGACGGCGGTGAGCTTAAAACCTTCAATGTCCAGGATGGTCTCGGCCTCAAATTCATGCAACGAGCCGGCATCGAGCTGGCCATCGTGACCGGCCGCAGCTCCGGCGTGGTTGCGGCGCGTGCCGCCGATCTCGGCATCGAGCATGTGTTTCAGGGAGTGGCCAACAAGCGCGTCGCGGTTGCTGGCCTGCTCGAAAAGCTGGGCCTGCACTGGCACGAATGCGCCTTCATGGGTGACGATGTGATTGACCTGCCGGCGATGACGCTATGCGGTCTTGCCATTGCCCCGGCCAATGCCCGCCCGATCGTCAAGGAACACGCGCACCTGATTACCGATGCCAGCGGTGGGCGTGGTGCGGTGCGCGAGGCCATCGAATTCATGCTCGCCGCGCAGGGCAAACTCGACGCGGCTTTTGCACCTTACCTTAGCGCGCAATGAAACACTGGCCGAGCCAAATTTTTCCGATCATTCTGCTGGCCTTGCTGGCCGCGCTGACTTTTTGGCTGCAAAAAACAATCGGCGGCGACGATACAAAACATGATGGCAAGTTGCGCCACGATCCCGATGCGATTGCGGAAAATTTTGTGGTTCGGCGCTTTGATGAGACGGGCACCGTCAAATATCGCCTGATTGCCCCCCAGCTGAAGCATTTTCCGGACGATGACAGCTCGGAGTTGAAATCACCAACCCTGATCAGCTATCGACCCGATACCCCACCAGTGACGATATCGGCCAATTACGCCAAAGCCACCTCAAAAGGCGAGACTATTTTCCTTTGGGATAACGTCAGCATCATTCGAGCCGCCACCCCGGAGCGCCCGGAAATGATTGCCCGCATGCCCGACCTGACCACCCAGCCCGATGCCGGTTTTGCCTTTACCAACAGCCCGGTAGAAATCACCCAGGGGCAATCCTGGGTCAAAGGGGTTGGGGCGCATCTCGACAACAACACCTCCATTCTCACTCTGCAATCACAGGTCACCGGCCTGTACATTCGCCCCAGGGCAACGCCATGATCCTCCGCCTCGTCACACTCTCCGTTTGCCTTCTCACCGCCCAAAACGTTCTGGCTGAAAGAGCGGATCGTGACAAACCGATGCAACTTGAGGCCAATCGCATCACCATCGACGACGCCAAAAAAATCCAGATTCTTGAAGGTGACGTTCTGGTTACCAAGGGCACCATGACACTCAAGGCTGAGCGGATTGTGATCACCGAAGACCAGTATGGTTTTCAAAAAGGAACCGCCACTGGTGGCAAGGACGGGCTGGCGCGTTTTCGGCAAAAACGCGAAGGCTCGGAAGACTACGTCGATGGCGAGGCGGAACGTATCGACTACAACTCCAATAGTGAAATTGCCGAGCTTTTCCAGCGTGCCTGGGTAAAGAGCGGCGAGGACCAGGTCAGAGGCGATTACATCCGCTACGACGCAGTCAGCGAAAAATATCTGGTCACCGCCGGTGAAAACCGCGACCCGAAGGCACCTCCAGCCCGCGTTCGCGCCATTATTCAACCGAAGAACAAAAGCACGGACCCGGAGCGCACCTCGCCGCAGAATGGTGGCCTGGAACTGAAAGGGGCTGCGGAGCTCAAGCAACCGACAAGCAAAAAATAGCCAGCCACGCGTCTGACATAGGCCAAAAGCCCCGCCAGCCGGGGCTTTACAAAACCCACAAGCAACTGATTTAACGGCGAATTAAAGGATTTTGTGCACCGCACAAAAAATTTGTTGACTTCGCTCCAATCACCCATATAATTACAGCCATGGTGCAGCGCAACATTGAGTCAAAACACGCTGCCACGGTTTTTTGTTCCGCTAATGTTTCGCACAACTTTTTACTTAGGAGATTTTCCATGTTCAAGACCCCCGAGCAATTCGCTTCTGCCAACAAGGCAACCGTTGATTCCCTGCTGTCCCTGGCCAACACCGCCCTGGCTTCTGCCGAGCGCATCGCTGCCCTGAACCTGAACACCGCCCGTTCCGTTCTGGAAGACTCCGTCTCCGGCGCCAAGGCCCTGATGGGTGCCAAGGATGCGCAAGAAGCCCTGTCGATCCAGGCTTCCCTGACCCAGCCGAACGTCGAGAAGGCCGCTGCCTACTCCCGTAGCGTGTACGAAATCTCTGCCCAGACCCAGGAAGAGCTGTCCAAGATGGTTGAAGCCCAGTTCGGCGACTTCCAGAAGACTGTTGCCGGCCTGCTCGACAAGGCTGCCAAGTCCGCTCCGGCTGGTTCCGATGTTGCTGTTGCTGCTGTCAAGAGCGCCATTGCTGCCGCCAGCTCCGCCTTCGACAACATGAACAAGGCTGCCAAGCAAGTTGCTGAAATGGCCGAAGCCAATGTTGCTGCCGCCACCAACGCAACCGTCAAGGCTGCTGGCGCCACCAAAAAGGCTGCCAAGTAATTGGCAAGTAAGAGCCCCCGCCAAAGAGCGGGGGCTTTTTTCATCCTTACCGCAAAATCAGGACTGGAGACCAAAATGAGCAACCCGAATATCGAACAACTGACCGCTGCCCAAAAAGCAAACGCTGAAGTCATGATGGCCCTGCTGCACTCCGCCTTTAATGGTGTCGAGCGCCTGACCGCCCTCAACATGGCAGCCACCCGCGAACTCTTCAACAACTCGGTCGCCAGCTCGCAGCAGCTGTTGAGCGCCAAGGATGCCAAGGATGTCGCCAAGCTGAACAGCGAACTGGCCCAGCCCAGCCTCGAGAAGCTGATGGAATACTCGCGCAGCGTGTATGAGCTGGTTGCCAGCATGCAAAAGGAAGTCACTTCCGTGATGGAAGCCCAGTACTCCACCTTCACCAAGAATGCTTCCAGCGCCGTCGAGAAAGCTACTGCCGGCGCACCGGTCGGTGGTGACGTCTTCGCCGCCACCATGAAGTCCATGCTCGGCGCCTCGACCAAGGCTTTCGACACCATGACCTCGATGTCCAAGCAACTGACTGACATCGCTGAAACCAACATGCAAGCTGCTGGCAAGGCTGCCGGCAAGGCCGTCAGCGCCACCGCTGCTGCTGCCAAGAAGTCCGCCAAGTAATTTCGGCACTTCTGCTGCAAACAAAGAACCCGCGAATCTCGCGGGTTTTTTTACGTCCACCGCAGCCGGGAATCAACTCAGTCTGGCTGCCCCACAACTGGATTACGGGCGCCAGGTCCAGGTGATGCCGCGCCGCTCGATCTCAACACGGATTTCCTCCATCGCTTTTTCAACTAGAGCCGGTTCGCCTTCGACACCGAGTTCCAGATGCTTGCGCTCCCTGCCATTCAGGGAAGGCAGCGAGAAGAGGCGCAGCGTCGGGTAATCCTTGACGATACGCTCCATCAAATCGAGCAGTGCACTTTCGTAGGCGTTCGGCCCGGTCAGCAGGAAAGCCTTTTCCTGCTTGTCACCAATCGGCTGGAAGGCGTCGGCATAAAACGTATCGAGCGCCCATTCGATCATCGGGTGCGCCATCTGGGGAAATCCGGGGACGAAGTAATGATCGTTCACCGTAAAACCGGCAATCCGGTTGAACGGATTGGGCACCATCTGGACGCCGGCCGGAAAGGTCACCAGTTGCTGGCGTTGTTCGGTAATATCCTCGTTGGCAAAGCGCAGCTTCAATTCCTCGAAGGCTTGCGGATGCAATTCCAGCCCGACCCCGAGCGCAGCGGCCACGGCCTGCCGCGTGTGGTCATCCGGCGTGTTGCCGATGCCGCCGCAGGAAAAAACCACGTCGCCAGCGGCCATCGTGCGTTTGAAGGTGGCAGCGAGGCGCGTCCGGTCGTCGCCCAGGTATTCCACCCAGGAAAGCAGCAGGCCGCGTGCGCCGAGCATTTCGGCGATTTTTGCGAAGTGCTTGTCCTGACGTTTGCCGGAGAGGATTTCATCGCCAATGATGATGGCACCAAAGTTTCTCATGAGAGTTCGGGGATCACGGAAAAGATTTCAGTCAGGGAAAAAGTGAGTTCCGGGAAGCGCGTTGCGGCCACGCTCGCTTCTTCATCGAAGACCTGCGCCCGGCCGTAAAAACCGCTTTCTTCACGGCGGAAAATGGTCAGCAGGCGATCGCCGGGGTGCACCAGCCAGTATTCATCGACGCCAAAGCGCTCGTAAAGTGCCAGTTTCTCCCGCTGATCGCGGGCGGCGATAGCGGGGGACAGCACTTCGATGATCCAGTCAGGCGCGCCTTTGCCGCCACGCTGGTCGATTTTTTCCAGGTCGCGGTAAACAACAATGTCGGGCTGAACGACGTTGACGACCTGATCATCGCTGGCATCTGCTTCGGCCAGGCGGACATCGAATGGCGCCA
>CAYWNX010000020.1:12491-15942 GCA_964459735.1 uncultured Dechloromonas sp.
GGCACCAGCAGGCCGATGATCGGAATATGGGCAAGCAGCGCCATGGTCAGGCCGAGCATGAACATCGGACCTTTGTGCTGGCCGCGCAAGGTTTGCCACTCGACATCCGTCGCGTGCATCGACAGCGCATCGTAGGCAAAGGTGCGGCGATTGAGCCATGCCATCAGCAGCAGGGGCAGGATCAGCGAAAGGCCGGGGATGATCCAGAACGGCAGCGTCAGCAGCCAGCCGGCAATGAACAAAATCGAGGCAAAAACGCTGTTGACCGCAGCCGCCGTGAAACTGTCCTTACCCATCGGCGCCACGTCGCGGTAATCGGTTGCCGCCAGTTGTTTGAGCATCAGCGGCATGATGACGATGGCGGCGAGCAGCGAAGTAGTCAGGTAGGCGCCGGCGAAAATCGCCATCCAGGCGCCAGTGTAAGCCAGCACGGTGGCCAGCCAAGCGACGCCCCAGCCAATCAGGAGGGTCATCGGCGGATGGCCGAGCAGCCATTCCACCAATAGACCCAAGCCCCAAACGGCCAGCGCCACCCACAAAACGAGCGAAAACAACGCCGGCGCCAGCACGTAGAGCCAGATGCGGCCCCGGCGCAGGCTGGCAAAACTGCGCATCAGCGCGACAACGACATCAGCCAAACTGAATTCCCTCCCATTGTTTTTGCAGGCGTTTGACCGAGACCGGGACCGGCGTCCGGAGTTCCTGGGCGAACAGGCTGACCCGCAGTTCTTCCAGCAGCCAGCGGAATTGTTCGATCTGCGGATCGACGCTGCCCTGCTTGGCGAGCTGGGTCAGCCGCCGTTCGTAGTTGCTCCACAGCGGCGCGTACTCGGCCATTGAACGAGCGTCGCGAGCCGGATCGGCCTTGAGTTTGTCGAGCCGGACCTGAATCGCCTTGAAGTAGCGCGGGTAGTGCTGCAGGCGCTCGAATGGGGTTTCGGCGACGAAGCGTTTGCCCATCAGGCGCTTCAGCTGCGCTTCGATATCCTGCAGCGCCGCCGCGTGCGCCTTGAAGGCGGGCATTTTCTTGGTGACTGCCTGCCATTCGGTGAGTACGGCGCCGACCATCCGGCAGACCTCCTGCATGATCAAGCCGAGCCGCGCCTTGCTTTCGGCGCAACGGCTCTTGAAAGCTTCCGGCGTCGTCGGCAGCGGTTCGCTCAGGCAGGCGCGTTCGAAGGTTAGGTCGATGATCTGCCGCTTCAAATCCTCGGCGCTGCCCAGCGCCATGAACTGCATGCCCATCTGCGACAGGCCCGGCACATTCTTGTCGAGATACTTTGCCTGCTCACGCAGTTGCAGCATGAACAGCCGCAGCAGGCCGGCGCGATGCGCCTTGGCGGCCTCTTCGGCCGAATCGTAAACCTTCAGGCTGACCGTTTCGCCCTCATCCGCCAGCGCCGGATAGCCGAGCACCTTCTGTCCGGCCACCGGGACTTCCATCAGTTCGGGCAGTTCGCCGAAGGTCCAGTCGGTGAGCTTGCCGTATTCGGACGGCGTTTCGTGCAGTTCGGCGAATTCCTGCTTCGCCTCCCGCCCCCAGTCGGCGCGCAGTTGCACCAGGCTGCGGTTCATGTCGAGCTGGCGGCCATGCTCGTCGATCAATTTGTAATTCATCGAAAAATGCAGCGGCAGCACGTCCGGCCGGAAGGCATCCGGCGTCACCGCCCAGCCTCTGGCGTTCAGGCCGCGCGCTTCGAGGATATAGTCGATCAGCGGCGGAATCAGGCCCGGCGCCAGCTTCTTGTCGTTGCCGGCGACGGTCGACACGAATTCTTCGACAAATTCCGGCACCGGCACCAGCTTGGCGCGGATTTTATGCGGCAGCGTCTTGATCAGCTGCACCAGCTTTTCCTTGAGCAGGCCGGGCACCAGCCACTCCATACGCGCCGCCGGAATCTGGTTGAGTTGCGCCAGCGGCAGGGTCAGCGTCACGCCGTCACGCGGCGAGCCGGGTTCGAAATGGTAGCTCAGGCCGTATTCGACGCCGCCGACTTTCAGCTGATGCGGGAAAGCCTCGGTTGTCACGCCCGCCGCCGAATGGCGCATCAGGTCGTCTTTCGCCAGATAGAGCAGCTTGGCATTGTCGCGCTCGGCCTCCTTGCGCCAATGTTCGAAGGTGGCGCCGTTGTGGATGCCTTCGGGAATCAGGTGGTCGTAGAAGGCGAAAATCAGCTCGTCATCGACCAGCACATCCTGCCGGCGTTGCTTGTGTTCGAGGTGTTCGATCTCGCGGATCAGCTTCTGGTTGTGCTGGAAGAAGGGCCAGCGTTTGGCGAAAGCCTCGTCGATTTCCTCACCGACCAGCCCCTGGCGAATGAAGATTTCGCGCGATTCGGCCTGCGCCAGCGGGCCGTAATGGATGCGCCGCTTCGGGTTGATCACCACGCCATAAAGCGTCGTCCGCTCCCAGCCGGCAACCTGCATCGACTTCTTTTCCCAATGGGCGTCGAAGTAGCTGCGCTTGATCAAGTGAGCGCCCACTTTCTCCAGCCAGTCCGGCTCGATGCGGGCGATGCAGCGGCCGAAGAGGCGGGTTGTCTCGGTGATCTCGGCGGCCATGATCCATTTGCCAGCCTTTTTTTGCAGCGGCGAGGACGGGTGAATCAGGTAGCGGATGCCGCGAGCGCCGAGGTAGTAGCCCGATTCGTCGGACTTGCAGCCAAGATTGCCGAGCAGGCCGGCGAGCAGGGCCTGGTGGATGGCGTCGTACGTGGCGGGAAGGATTTCGCTCATGCCACGCCCGGTTTCAGCCTTGGCCGGTGCCGCCTTATCGCTCTCGGAAGAACGGCCGTGTGGCGTCACCCAGCCCAGCTCCGCCACCATCGCATGCAACTGCCCATGCACCTCGCGCCATTCGCGCAGCCGCAGGTAGGAGAGGAAATGCGCGTGGCAGTTATCGATCAGCTGCTTGTTCGATTTCTTGTGCTCGATGGCGTTGTTGTACCAGTCCCACAGCTTCAACCAGCCGAGAAACTCGGACTTTTCGGCGGTGAACAATTTGTGCTTTTCATCCGCCGCCTGCTGGCGATCCTGCGGCCGTTCGCGCGGATCTTGCGCCGAAAGACCCGCGGCGATCACCATCACCTCCGGCAAACAGCCGAGATCACGCGCCGCGACCAGCATCCGGCCGATCCGCGGATCGAGCGGCAATCTGGCCAGCGATTGGCCAATCGGGGTCAGCGCATTGTCGTCATTGACCGCGCCCAATTCCTGCAACAGCGCGTAGCCATCGGCAATCGCCTTGGCCGGCGGCGGTTCGATAAAGGGGAAGCTCTCGACATCGGTCAGGCGCAGCGACTTCATACGCAGAATGACCCCGGCCAGCGAGGAACGGAGGATTTCCGGATCGGTGAACGGCGGCCGGGCGTTGAAATCCAGCTCGTCGTACAGGCGAATACAGACGCCAGCGGAAACCCGGCCGCAGCGCCCGGCCCGCTGCCGCGCCGCC